>JAMOBD010000019.1 GCA_039908345.1 Magnetospirillum sp. WYHS-4 | reverse complement strand
CCGGATCGGCCCGAACCGTCCCGGCGGCAAGAAACAGGACCAGAAGCGAGGCAAGCCAAATACGCATGCGCCAATCCTGCCACCAGCATGGGGAGGGGGCAAGGGCGGCGCCCGCATGGCGGGGGCTCGTTTCGCGAGGAGAATCGATTGAAGGAGCCCAAGGAAAGCGAGCGCCCCCATCACGCCCGCGGCGGCATGCCCCTCCGTCATCACCCTCGTATGAGGCGAGGCAGGGAAACGAGTGGGATGGGCTTGCGCGAAACGCCGCCCGCCCGACACGCGAAAGGGCCGGCGCTCGCGCGCCGGCCCCGGATCGTTCCCGCAAAAACGGGATCGGCCGCTAGTTGGCCTCGATGGCCTTGGTCTCGGTCACCTTGGCGTTCTTGTCGTCGATCCAGACGAACTCGAACTTGCCGCTCTCGGTCACCTTGAAGGGAAAGGCGATATAGGGGTCAGCCGACACCGAGGTGTCCATGTTGGCCGAGAACACCTCCTTGCCGTTGAAGGAGCAGATGAACTTGTTGAGGATCAGGCGCGGGATCACCGAACCGTCCTCGGCCTTGCGGCGCCCGGTCTCCATGGGATGGGAGATCAGGGTCTTGATTTCGATCACCTCGCCCTTCTTGGCGGAGGCGGGCACGCTGATGCGCGGTTTATTGTCGGACATTCCTCAGGCTCCTTACTTGCCGCAGCCGCCGATGGTGACCTTGACTTCCTTCTTGGCGATGAAGGACGAACCGTCGCTCATCACCGCCACCGCGACCACGTTCTGGCTCTGAGCCAGGCGGATACGGGTGGTCACCTTGGCCTGCGGAATGCTGGGGCCGAGGTTGAAGGACACGATGTTCGGCGCCGGATTGCCTTCGCCGAACACATGGATGGCCTTGACGTGGTTGTCGGCGGTCATCGGGCTGTCCACGGTGATCGTGGTCCGCACGGTGGCGGCGTTCTCGGCGATCTCGGGCACGTCCAGATTGATCTTGCCCTCGGTCGGCTTCTTGTTCTTGGTGATCTCGTCGATGAGCATGCCCACCTCTTCCGGGGTGGCCATGGCCTGGGTCGACGCCAGGGTACCGCCCGCCAGGGCCAGGGCCCCAAGGCCCGCCGCCTTCAGGAGGTCGCGCCTGGCGAACGAGGCCTTCTTGCTAGCTTCCTTCGTCATTCCTGTTGGTCCTCTTATTGGTTGCTTGCGTTTCCCCCCGCGGATCCGGGTTGGCCCCCTGGCAACGGTCGATTCCCAACCGCGCCGCGCATGCGAGGCTCCTTGCGGCGCAATCACCTTCCGGAATGTGTCTCCGGTTGGACGTTTCGGGATGCCCTTGCGGGCGGCCGTTGCCGGTTTTCCAGCCTGTATCGTTGGTTCTTGTGTCTCGTACCTCGCCTTCTCTCAAGGTATCCATGAATCTCCGGCGACGCAAGACGTATGCGGATTCCGCGATATCCTGCCTACTCCCGTGCCAGCAGGGCCTTGAGGGCTTCGCCGAAGCTGCCGGTTTCCATGTATCTCATGCCGTAGACGGCGCCCAGGACGATGGAAACCAGGGCCAGCACCGCCCCCAGGGCCAGAGTGGACATCCCCGACATGCCCTGGCCGACCGTGCAGCCCATGGCGGCGACGCCGCCGAAGCCCATCAGGGCGGCCCCCACCAGATGGCGGACGGTGTCGGCGGAATCCGAAAAGGCCTCGATGGCGAAGGTCCGGGTCGCCAGGGCGACCAGGAACGAGCCCAGGACCACCCCGCCCACGGTGGCGATGCCGAAATCGAGCGAGGCCCCGGTGAAGGTCATCAGGTATTGCAGGCTGTCGCCCGAAGGCCGGACGAAGGTGAAGGAATTCAGGGATATGGGCTCGAATTCGTCGAAGCCCAGCCGGCCGGTGATCCACCAGCCGACCGGGACCAAGGCACCCAGGATCAGGCCGGCAGCCAGGTTGTTGGGCGAACGGCGGAACTCGGCGTCCTTGAGGCAGAAGACCAGCAGCCCTCCCGCCACCGCCACCACCGCCAACCCCCGCGCCACGCCTTCCGCCAAGCCAAAGGCCGCCAGCAGCGACGGAATTCCTTGGCTGGCGATACCGCGCTTGGCTAGGTCCAGGTTGGTGGGCTCGATGACCGCCACCCGGAAGGCGCCCAGCAGGCCGCGCATGGTCATGTAGCCGACCACGCCGATCACCAGGAAGACCACCAGGGACTTCAGGTTGCCGCCGCCGATGCGCACCAGGTTCTTGTTGGCGCAACCGCCGGCCATGGTCATGCCGAAACCGAACAGCAGGCCGCCCAGGATGGCGCCCAGCCAGCCCAGGCTGGGAGTCAGGAAGGCCGCCTGCTTCATTTGCACGATGCCGAAATGGTCCAGAGCCTGGGTTCCCAGGATGGCCACGGCGATGGACAGCATCCAGGCGCGGAAGCGGCCCAGATCGCCCATGAACACCATGTCCGAGATCGATCCCATGGTGCAGAAATTGGTTCGGTTGGCCACCGCCCCGAACAGGATACCGGCGGCGAACCCGCCCAGCACCACGATGGTCTTGGCCGAAAGCTCCTCCATGCACGCTCTCCCTCGTCCGCGTGTTTTTCATCCCCCACGCGGAGATATAGCTTGCAAGTGGGATGGCGGGGAAGCGCTTTCCAGCGGCTCCCGAAGTTCTCCCTGGAGCCCGGACCGCGGCAAGGTTAGAATGATCGCAACGCCAAGTTCCGCAAAGGCGACCGCCATGTCCGCCGACGACAGCGAAGAACACCGCAAGGCCCCGCGCCGTACCGGGTTGGAGTTCCGCCAAGCCGGCGAGCGCCGGACGGAAGATCGGCCCTGGCCCTATTACGAAAAGCGGACTCCCAAGAAGCGCCGCTCCAGTGGCGACCGCCGCCACGATGCCGACCGCCGCCACGAGGGCAAGGACGGCGAGTAGCCCAAACGTCCCGCTACCCGATTTCAAGGCATTGTGCCATATATGCCGGGGGAGGAACTTGCGTATGGAGCTTGAGGCCATGCCACCGGATTTCCGGGACGCACACGACCGGCATTGGGACGACGCCGAACTGTGTATTGATGGAGCAACGCTTCGCCAATGCCGATCACCTATACGGCATGGCGGCGGAATGTGGGTTGAAAAGCTTGATGCTGGCCTTCGGCATGCCCTTCGACGACGCCCGCGGCCTGCCAAGCGACCAGAAGGATCGTGAGCATGCCGATGGCATTTGGGTCCGCTACGAGACCTACCGTTGCGGACACCATCGGGGCGTAGTCTACGCCCTGCCGCCAAGCAATCCTTTTGCCGACTGGAAAGTCTCGCAACGCTATGCCAACCGGAATCGTATTGGCCAGAATCGTGCCGATGCGCATCGGGCCGGGGCGCGAGAGGTGCACAGTCTCGTCGTGAAGGCCGCTTTGGAAGGATTGATATGACCACCTTCGATCAAATCCTGCCGAAGGTGGCCGACGTATTGCGTAAGCATGTCGGCGATCTTTCCCGGATTGGCCCGATCTACGTCAACCGCGACCTGAATGGCAAGGTCCGGCTTGTGGTCGGCCGTGCCGCCCATTCCCATGAAGATATCTTGCGGAGCATCGCGGAAGATCTTGCCGAACGGCTTGGTTCGCACGCATTTCCGGCGGAATCGGCCATTCTGTACGAGGACGATCCGGATGTAATTTGTTCCGGGGCCGCCAACTTTCCGCTCGAAGGCTTCGAAAACGTCAGGATGGTCGACCGGCTGGCCATGGAAGGCAACTGGGCATCCATGGAACCCGTATCGCCAGGGGCGCCCCGCATCGTCTTCTTCTCGATCAAGGGAGGCGTCGGCCGTTCCACGGCCCTGGCGGCCTGCGCCTGGTCCCTGGCGCAGGCGGGCAAGCGCGTTCTGGTGCTCGACATCGACCTGGAATCGCCGGGCCTGTCTTCCGCCCTATTGCCGAAGGACCGCCGCCCGGCCTACGGCATTGCCGACTGGCTGGTCGAAGACCTGGTGGACAACGGCGACGACTTGCTCGCAGACATGTTCGCGATCAGTGACATCTCCCATGACGGCGAGATTCGTGTTGTCCCGGCGTATGGCAGGGAACCGGGCGAATACCTGTCCAAGCTCGGCCGGGTCTGGATGCCCAAGGTGGACAATGAAGGTGGGCACAAGCCTTGGTCGAAGCGGCTGTCGGATCTGGTCGAAAGGCTGGAGGCGCGTTTGCTCCCTGACGTGATTCTGATCGACTCGCGGGCAGGCATCGACGAAGTGGCTTCCAGTTGTGTCACCGGCCTGGGGGCCACCCTCGTTCTGCTGTTCGCCATCGATGGCGAACAAACCTGGGCGGGCTACCGCATCCTGTTCCAGCACTGGCTCAGGTCGGGTGTGGCGCAGACCATCCGCGAGCGATTGCAGTTGGTGGGCGCGATGATTCCGGAATTGGGCGCTGCGGAGTACTTCGAGGGCCTGCGCGAACGAGGCTACGAACTGTTCGCGGACAACCTGTACGAGGAAATACCCGCGGATGCTGTCGGGGGGGAATGGAGCTTCGAGGAAACCGACGAAGGTGCCCCGCACTTCCCTTGGGGCGTCCGCTGGCATCGCGGGTTCGCGGCGCTCCGGTCCATTCATGCGCGCCTCGAAGCGGTGGACCCAGAGGAGGTGAGAGCCGTTTTCGGGCCGCTTGTCGATGGCATCGGCAATGTCGTTCTCCTGGGGAGGGAAAGTCATGAGTGATGCGGCGGCGGTTCGCCAGGCCATTATCGCGGCTCCGCTGGAGATCGTCGCCGAAGGAAAGGCGCCGTGCCCCGCCACGCTCTACATTCCGCCGTCGCATATCAAGGCCTTGCGCTTCGAATCCAGCCTCATCCAAGGTGGGCGGGGGGTGGGAAAATCCTTCTGGGCCGCAGCCCTGGGCTCTCCCGACCTGCGCAAGGCGATGCGTGCCGCCGTCCCGGACCTGGATCGGACCGACGTTCGCATCGGGTTTTCCGTCGGCGAGGATATCGACAGCTACCCGAACCCCGACGTTTTCGCCCAGATGAGAAGTAACGGCAGCGATCCCTACGACATCTGGCGGGCGGTGGTCGTGCGCTGGCTTGCCGGGGTGGTTTCCGAGCCCTTGAACCATCGTACCTGGGAGGAAACAGTCGCCTGGATCAAGGAAAGTCCCGAAGAAGTCGCCCGCTTGATGAAGCGGTCGGTTGCCCTCTTCGCGGAGAAGGAACGTTTCGGCCTGATCGTGTTCGACGCCCTCGACCGTACCGGCAACGACTGGACCGCCATGGACGATGTGGTGCGCGGCGTGCTGCGGGCGGCGCTTTGGCTAAAATCCTTCCCTCGCCTGCATGCCAAGGTGTTCTTGCGGGAAGATCAACTGGAGCGCACCGTGACCGATTTCCCGGATGCGTCGAAGCTGCTGGCCACGAAGACGGAATTGACCTGGGCACAGCACGACTTGCATGGCCTGTTGTGGCAGCGGTTGATCAACGCCCCGGATGGACATGGCGAGATCCTGCGTAAGCTTCACGATTCGGCCCCCCTGCGCTTGACGGATGGGTTCACGGATGAGTTCTATCCGCTGCCGGAGGAAAGCAAGCGGGACGCTGTATTGCGGGCCTTGTTCGAAAAGCTGGCCGGTCCCTGGATGGGACGGGACCGCAGGCGAGGGATTCCCTATGTATGGTCCGTCGGCCATCTGGCCGATGGGCGGGGACAGACCTCGCCCCGTTCGTTCCTGGCGGCGATTTTCCAGGCGGCCGAGGACTCCAGGGACAGATACGGGAGCCATGACTTGGCCCTCCATTACGAGAGCATCAAGCGCGGCATCCAGAAGGCATCGCAAATCCGTGTCGCCGAGGTTGCGGAAGACTATCCGTGGGTACAGGATACAATGTCGCCGCTCGGGGGAGTGAACGTCCCCTGCGATTATTCTCTTATTGAGAATCGCTGGAAGGAGAGTATGCCGCAGGGCCTTCCGACAAGTGAACAGCGCTTGCCGCCGGAACACTTGGCGCGAGGGTGGGACGGCATTCGGGAAGACTTGGTGCGGCTGGGAATCCTGACCGTGAAGAAGGATGGCCGCGTCGACATGCCCGACCTCTATCGGGTTGGGTTCCGCTTGGGGCGCAAGGGCGGCGTCAAGCCCCGGAGCGGGTAAGGAACGGGCGAACGGCGTCACTCCAGCTCGCTCAGCCGCACCGGCCGCGTTCCGCTGCGGGCGAGCAGGTCCTGGAACGCCTCGCTTTTCAGGAAGGCGTATTCCTCCTCCCTTCTGTCGGTAAGGGTTTCGACGGCCCGCAAGGCCTCGTCCACCAGGCCCGGATGGCACATGACGAGGGTGCCGGGCCGCAAGCCCTTCAGCCAGGCGGCGCACAGGTCCGGGTAGGATTCCGAAGGCAGGAAGTCGCGCACGCCCCGGAAATGGCGGTTGCCGGGCATGCCCGCCGCCAGGCTGCGCCGCGTCCAGGCGTCGCCCAGGGCGGCGATGACCAGGGACCGCCTGACCGCCACCCCGACGCGCAAAATGTCCGCAAGAGGCTGGGTGCAGCGGCGCACACGGGTCCCGGTGCGGCGCAGGCGGCGTTCATAGACATCGGCCAGGACCTCGCGGATTCCCGGCAGGACGTGGACATGGTGGTGGCCATCGACGAAAGCCGGCGGGGCGCCGAAAAATTCCTCGAAGCGGTCGACTTGCCGGCCGATCTCGGTGCGGACTTCGGCGACGTCCAGCCGGCGCAGAAGGGCCTGCCTGAGCAATTCTCCCAGGGGGGGGAGGCGGCCGTCCGGGGCCAGACGGGGCAGGGGGCCGCAGGGCGCCTGGTCGGTCAGGGTCAGGTGCAGGCCGACGTCGCATCGGCCGGCCAGCGGCCGCAGCCGCGCCGCCTCCTCCGGCCAAAACGGGCCTCCGACCATGCAACCGGTGGCCGGCAGGCGTTCCCGTAAGATCAGGTCGCGGATGGCCAAGCCGATGCCGGGCGCCAGGCCGTAATCGTCCGCACTGAGGGTGAAGGGTACGAGGGACATCCGTTCAATCCGCCTTGCCGAACCTCACCAAGTCTATATAACCTTGGTCAGGGATTGCCAGCGATCGGACGCAAGATCCGCGCGGCGGTCAAGCGGGGAGCGAGAAGCGCCATGTCGACCGAGGAGCGCAACGGGACGGATTCGGTGGCGACATCGCCGCCTCCGGACATGTCCGTCGTCATCCCCTGCTACAACGAAAGCCGCAACGTCGACGCCCTGTTCCAGCGCCTGGTCCCCGCCCTCGACGCCCTGGGGATGTCCTGGGAAGCGGTCTGCATCAACGACGGCAGCCGCGACGACACCCTGGCCCGCCTGCTGGCGCTCCAGAAGGAAGAGCCCCGCCTCCGGGTGGTCGACCTGTCGCGCAACTTCGGCAAGGAGAACGCCTTGTCGGCCGGCCTGTCGGTGGCCCGTGGCCGGGTGGTGGTCCCCATGGACGCCGACCTGCAGCATCCGCCGGAGGCCATCGCCGACATGCTGGCCAAGTGGCGCGAAGGCTTCGACGTGGTTTATGCGGTGCGCGACCGCCGCAAGGGGCAAGGGGCGCTGCATCGCGTGCTGGCCCGCGGCTTCTACGGCCTGTTCGAGCGCCTGTCCGACGTGCCCTTGCCGCGCGAGGCCGGCGATTTCCGCCTGATGGACCGCAAGGTGGTCGACGCCATCAACGCCATGCCGGAACGCAATCGCTTCATGAAAGGCATCTTCGCCTGGGTGGGCTTCCGCCAGACCGGCATCCTCTATCAACAGGAAGACCGGGCCGGGGGCGAGAGCAAGTGGGGCTTCGTGCGCCTGTTGCGTTTCGCGTTCGTCGGCCTGACCGCCTTTTCCAATTTCCCGCTCATGATGTGGAGCGTGGTGGGGGCGATCATCTCCGGTTTCGCCTTCCTCTATATCGTCGTGCGGCTGCTGCGGGTGCTGTTGTTCGGCATCGACGTGCCGGGCTACGAATCGATCATCGTGACGGTGCTGTTCCTGGGTGGCGTGCAATTGCTCAGCCTGGGCATCCTGGGCGACTACCTGGGCCGCGTCTTCGACGAGGTGAAAGGGCGGCCGCTCTTCATCATCCGCCATACCTACGGTGTCGCGGACGGCGGGGACCGGGGACCGGAGGAAGGCCGATGACGGCGGCGGCCCGGCTGTTGCCGGGCGCGCTGGCGACCCTGCTGTTCCTGGGAGCGGCGCTGTGGAACGGCTACGTGCTGCTCTACTACGACAGCGTCGACTACATCTACCTGCCCTTCGACTGGGAAGACCTGCCGGCCTATCGCACGGCGGCCTATGCGGTGGTCACCACCCTGGGCAAGCTGGCCGGCAGCCTGTGGGCCGTCATTCTCTTCCAATGCCTGGCGACCGCCTACGTTCTCCACGAGGCGCTGGAGGCCTTCGTTCCCGGCCGGACCGAGTGGCTGGTGCCGCAAGTCGCCCTGTTGCTGACCCTCTGCACCGGCCTGCCCTGGTTCACCGGCCAGCTCATGCCGGACGCGTTCACCGGCCCGGTGGTGATGGGTTTCATGGTTCTGGCCTTCGGCCGCGAGGATCTGCCGGCTTGGCGCCGCCTGCTTCTGGTCGCGCTGGTCACGGCGGGAACGGCGGTTCACACTTCCCACGTCGGGCTGGTCGTCGGACTGATCCTGTCCCTGGGCCTGCTGCGTCTGGCGCTACGCCGCCGCTGGCCCGAATTCCGGCCCCGCCTGGGGGTACCGGCCCTGACCGTGGTCCTGGCCCTGGGCTTCATCGTGGCGACCCATTGGGTCACCCAGGGCCGCCCCTTCCTCGCCCAGCCGACCCACATGCTGTGGCTGGCCCGTCTGGTCCAGGACGGCATCGCCAAGCGGTTTCTGGACGACGTCTGCCCGACCAGGGCGGAAGAATTCAAGCTCTGCCCCTACAAGGACGACCTGCCGCCTTTGGCCAACGACTTTCTCTGGCACGGCCTCTCGGTCATCCACAAGCTGGGAGGCTGGGAAGGCTTGCAGGGAGAGGCTCAGGTCATCATTCGGGAGAGCATCCGCCGCTATCCGCTGCTGCACGCGAGAGCATTGGCGGTCCTGACGGCGGAACAACTGGTGATGTTCCGGACCGGTGACGGCATCATCTCCATGCGCTGGATGGTGGGCGACGTGATGCGCCAATACTATCCGAACGAGGCCAAGGCCGTATCGGCCGCCCGGCAGGAAAAGGGCATCTCCTTCCGCGAGATGAACTGGTTCCACATCCCCTTCCTGGCGGCGGCGCAATTGGCCCTGTTTCCGCTGCTCGTCTGGAGTTGGCGGCGGCGCGACCGGGTTTCCTTCGCCCTGGCCGCGACTCTGCTGCTGGCCCTGCTGGGCAATGCCTTCATCTGCGGCGCCCTGTCGAATCCGAACCACCGCTATCAGGGGCGGATCGTCTGGGTGGCGGTGGTGGTGGTGGCGATCGGCCTGTCCCGGTTCAGGGATGCAGCGGCGCGTGCGGAGCCAGACCGCCACTGAGGCTGTCGACCAGCAGCTCGATGCGCTTCCATGTGCGATATCCGGCCATGTCTCCCGCCTGCAGCCGGGCACCGGCCTGCATTTCGGCCACCAGGGCGGCATCGCCGCCGTGTTCCCGGATCAGGAGTTCGGCGGACTGGACCACGTCGGCCAGATGCGGATGCGGATCGAGGCGTCCCATGGTCCTTAGACATAGCCGGGGAAGGTAAATATCCCGTTAACCCGTGCCCGCCAATTCCGCGATGATCTCCGTCACCGCAGGGTCGTGGCCGATGGCGCGCAGGTACCAAAGGCGGCGGGCGGCCGGCGCAACTCGGAAGAGCCGGGATCGAGGCCCAGGAAGGCGGGAATGTCCACCGCAAGTTCGAACGCCCGGATGGATTTCCGTCGCTTTTCGTCCAGCGTCAACCTGCAGCATCTTCCTGCCATTGCCGCGCAAGCTCACGCGGCGTCGTGCAGGGCCTTGGCCACCACGTCCGGCATCCGGGCGATGACGCGCAGGTAGCTCTGCGCCGCCGCGTCCGGAGTCCGGCGCCCCTGCTCCCAGTCGCGCAAGCTGCCGGCGGGGATGCCGAAGCGGGCGGCGAAGGCGTTCTGCGACAAGCCGGTGGCGGCGCGGGCGCGGCGAGCCAGCATCGCCCCGTATCCGCGTTCGAACTCGTCGTCGGTAAGCGGCGCATCGGCATCCGGTTCACCGCGGGGTTTCCCGGTAGCGTCGTGTTTCGCGTTCATTGGCCTTCCTCACGCTGATGATGCGATGGACCTCGCCGCGCAGGGAGAACACACAGACCCAGACGCGCCCCTCGACTTGGCCGTAGGTGACGAAACGCTTCTCGGCGTAGTCGAATCGCACGTCCAGAATGTCCAACCTGTCGGCGTCGGCGAGCACTTCCGCCCCAAAGGCCAGGGATACGCCGTGCTTGCTCAGGTTCCCGGAATCCTTTTCGGGGTCACAAGCGATCCGCATGGCCGCATTATACGGCAATGCCGCACATGACACAATCGGAATTAGGATTGCGAAATTGGCTAAATGACATTTGTCCCGGGCAACTTGGCTCCCGCCAATTCCGCGATGATCTCCGTCACCGCAGGGTCGTGGCCGATGGCGCGCAGGTACCAAAGGCGGCGGCCGGGGAGGCGATAGGGGCCGGCGGGGGTGCCGGCGGCGGCCAGCCGGCGCAACTCGGGAGAGCCGGGATCGAGGCCCAGGAAAGCGGGAATGTCTTCCGCCCCGTGCAGGCCGTTGGAAATCATGAAGGGCATCACCGCCACCGCCGGGGCGGCGGTCAGGCGGGCCCAATCCCGGATGTGGGGCTCCTGTTCCAGGAAGGCGCTACGCACCTCCGCGGCCAGGCCGGTGGCCGCCAGGCGTTCCGCCACCGCCCGCGTCTGGATCGCCGATTCCGGATTGCGACCGCTGCCGTGGCCGACCAGGATCAGGCAGAGTTCGGAGGCCGCCAGGCCTTCCCCTTCCGCCAGGGCGCGCAGGCAGGCGGCGACGGCTTCGGCGAGGCGCGGATGCGTGCCGACGGGATCGCAGAGCACGATCCGCTTGCCGTCCCGTTCGGTGACCGGCCCCGCCAGCCCCATCTCGCGCGGGATCACCTCGCTGGTAATATAGCCCTTGCAGGCCAGGTTGGGCACGATGCGCACCTCGGGTGACACCACCCGGGCGAGGATGTCCTTGAGGAAGGGTTCCTCCTTCCAGAAGGCGACGTGAACCTCGGCGAACCGGCCAAGACGGCGCAGGGTTTCCGCATGCTCGCGGGTCGGACGGCTGCTGTCGGGCGCCTTGGCGGAGCCGTGCCCCACGATCACCAGGGCCACCGGACGGTCAGCCATCGCACTCCCGGGGCTTGCCGCGCCAGCCCAGGTCGCGGGCCAGGGCCGTCACCTTGCCGATGACCAGCAGGGTGGGCGACTTCAGGCCCGCCTTCTTCACGCAGTCGGGCAGGCCGCCCAAGGTGGTGAGCAGGGTTTCCTGTTCCGGCATGGTGCCGTTGCGGATGGCGGCGGCCGGCGTGGCGGCCGGCAGGCCAGCGGTCAGCAACTCGTCGACGATGCGCTGCAGGTTGGTCAGCCCCATGTAGATCACCAGGGTGGTGTCGGGGTCGGCCAGGCTCCGCCAGTTCAATTCCAGTTCGCGCCCTTCCTGGCAATGGCCGGTGACGAAGTGGACGCCTTGGGCCAGCCCCCGGTGGGTCAAGGGAATGCCCGCGTAAGCCGAACAGCCCTGGGACGCGGTGATGCCGGGAACGATTTCGAAGGGGACGCCGTGAGCCGCCAAGTGCGCCGCCTCCTCGCTGCCGCGCCCGAAGACGAAGGGATCGCCGCCCTTGAGCCGCACCACCTGACGCCCGGCGCGGGCCAAGCTGACCAGCAGGTCGTTGATCTCGCCCTGCGGCATATGGTGGTTGCGGGCCGCCTTGCCGGCGAAGATGCGCGTCGTCCCGGCCGGGATCAGGTCCAAGATGGGTTGGGAGACCAGCAGGTCGTAGACCACCGCCTCGGCCTCGGCGATCAGGCGCCTGGCCTTCAGGGTCAGCAGTTCCGGATCTCCAGGACCGGCGCCGACGATATGGACGGTGGCTGCTTTGCTCACCCGGCTCTCCTGTCTTTTCCGGCGCGCGCCCGGTCCCGGGCGGCACGCACGAAGGCCACGAAGCGCTGCGCCCAGCGATTGCCCTCCACATGGCGCAGATGGGCGTAGCTGGCCAGCAGGTTGCCCAGCACCAGGCCGTCGTGACGGCCGTCGATGCCGGTGCCGCGCAGCACCTCGTAAGCGAAGATGGGATCGCCTTCAAGGTTTTCCAGGCTGGAGTAATGGAATTCGTGCGCCGGGATGACGGTGCCCGCCCCCCCTGCCCCGGCGCCCAGGGCCGGCCAGGGATTGGCGCCGGTCTCCTTCAGCCGCACGTAGCCCCGCCCCTGGGGCGCCTTGTGCATGACCACGTCACCGGGAATGGCGCCCGCCATCTCGCAAGTCACCCCCTGCCAGGTCAGGCTGCGCGCCAGATACATCAGGCCCCCGCACTCGGCATAGGTGGGCAGGCCGCCCGCGATGGCGGCCCGGATGGCCTCGCGCAACGGCACGTTCGCTTCCAGCGCCGCCATGTGGGTTTCCGGAAAACCGCCGCCGATGAACAGCCCATCCACCTCGGGCAGACCGGGGGCGGTCATGGTATCGAAGGGCACCAGGCGGGCTCCGGCGGCCTCCAGTGCCTCCAGGTCTCCCGGATAGTAGAAGCCGAAGGCGGAATCGCGGGCGATGCCGATCCTGACCTCGGGCTGGGAGGGGGCCGGGCGCGGTACCGGAGCGGCGGTGAGAGGCACCGCCCGGCGGGCGACTTCCAGCAGGCGGTCCAGGTCGACTTGGCGCGCCACGGTGTCGGCAAGGCGCTCCACCTGGCTGCGGGCATCGCCGGATTCGTTGCTGGGCACCAAGCCCAAGTGACGCTCGGCGATTTCCAGGTCCGAATCGTGGTGGACGGCGCCCAGGACCGGAACGTCCGTGTAGTGTTCGATGATTGCCCGTAGCTTGGTTTCGTGGCGGCTGCCGCCGATCTTGTTGAGGATGACGCCGGCGATGTTCACGCCGGGATCGAAGGCTTGGTAGCCGAGGATCAGGGGCGCGATGCCGCGGGTCATGCCGCGGGCGTCGATGACCAACACTACCGGCGCCCCCAGCAGGGCCGCCAAGGCGGCATTGCTGTTGCTGCCTTCCAGGTCGAGGCCATCGTAGAGACCCTTGTTGCCTTCGACCAGGGATAGGTCGGCCCCCCAGGCCTGGCGCGAGAAGGTGGCCAGGATCTCCGGCCGGGTCATGGTGTAGAAGTCGAGGTTGTGGCAGGGCCGGCCGGCGGCCATGCCCAGCCACATGGGATCGATGTAGTCGGGCCCCTTCTTGAACGGCTGGACCTTGAGGCCCCGGCGTCCCAACGCCCGGCAGAGGCCGACGGTCACCGTCGTCTTGCCGGAGGACTTGTGGGCGGCCGAGATCAGGACATGGGCCACGGCACCCCCCCTAGCCGACGATGCGACCGCGGTCGCGGCCCTCCCAGAGTCGCTTGGCGGCCACCAGGGCGGCAGCCGGGCTGTCGGCCTTGCCCATGACCCGAAGGACGATGGCCGCAGTCCCGTAGACGGTGGCCTCGGCATAGGCATCGGAGAAATCGCCACGCCACAAGGCGGCAAGGCGGGCCGGATCGAGTCCGCCTTCGGGGGCCTCGGTATCCTCGGGCAGAATGGCGGACCATTCCTCCTCGACGGCCTCGCCGCCGTGCAGCGCCATCACCTCGACCGGCTTGGTGGGCCGGCGTTCGACCTCGCCGCCATCGCCCTTGAACACCGCCATGTGGGGCTGGCCCAGCAGGCGGGCGGATTCGCGGTGGATGTCGCGGTAGGCGGGATGGAAGGTGCCGTGCACCTGATAGGGCGCGCCCATGGGATTAAGCATGCGGGCGAAGGTATTGACCGGCGAGCGCAGACCCAGGATGGGCTTGAGGTCCATGATCTCCTGCAGGCGCGGCGAGAAGTCCCTCAGGGACACGAAACCGAAGTTGTGGCGGCGGATGTGGTCGGCCGCTTCCTTCAGCGATCCGGCCACCGGCACGCCCAGGAATTCGAGGGCCTCACGGGCATAGATGCGGCCGGCGGTGTGACCTTCGGTGCCGTGCATCAGGACGCGGACGCCGCCCTTGGCCAACAGCAGCGCCGACAGGATGAACCAGGGAAGCTGGCGGGCCTTGCCGGCATAGGTGGGCCAGTCCAGATCGACGGGGGGCTTGTCGGCGGGGACGTCGAAGAACTCGCGCACGGCACGGGTGAACCCGGCGCCTTCCTCGGGTTCCTCGGTGCGCACCCGCAGCAGGCAAAGAAAAGCGCCGAGTTGCACGGGCTCGACGCGACCGCTCATGATCATGCGGGCGGCATCCGCCATCTCTTCTTCGGTCAAGGGCCGCGACAGGTGCGGCCCCTTGCCGATGATCCGGACATATTGGGCGAACGGGTGTTCTTCAGTCATTCCTTGGCTTCCTTACCCTCTACCCCCCTCGAACCTGCCGCCAGGACGCGGCCGGGCCGGAAAGATACAGGGCTCAGGAAACCGGAGCACCACATTTTTGCGTGATCCCCTCGCCGGTGGCCTTCTTGCGGGCCACGTAGTCGGGATCGATATACTGGTCTTCCAGGCTGAGCGGCAGGAAAGGCAGAACCCGCACCGCGAGCATGACGATGGCGAACACCAAGCCGATTCCGCCCAGGCCCAGGGCCAGTTCGGGGAAGCTGTTGAGATAGCGGAAGATGACGCCGTCGTAGAAGGTGCTGGAGACCTCCATGCCCGGGAACAGCACCAACGGATAGGTCTGGCCGCCAATGATGATCACGTAGACTTGGCAGATGCCGCCGAAGACGATCATCGACGCGGCGATGGCGGTCCAGCGGCGCGAGGTGGTTTGCTTGCTGAACAGGATGGCCAGCGGCGCCAAGCCGCCGATCAGGATCTGGCCGATCCAGAACAGAGCCGTGCAGGGCCCGCCATCCAGCAAGATGAACTTTTCCACGCCGTGGTGTTCGGTGGCGTAGAGGTTGGTCAGGTGCTGGACGATGGTGAAATACAGCACCGCGCCGACGAAGACCTTCAGCAGGTTGCGCATGCGGCAAACCAGATAGTCGCCCAGAGGGCGCCCGGTACCGTGGTAGACGGCCATGATGACCAGCAGGTAGATGGCCAGACCATAGGCGAAGGACATGATGATGAACATCGGCGGATAGAGCGCCTCGTCGTAAGCCTGGCGGGCGACCAGAAAGCCGAAGATGGAGCCGGTACCCGTGGTCAGGATGATGCGCCAGAGCATGGCGAAGAAGCCGGCCAGGGTTTTGTACTGGACGAAGCGTTCGTCCATCATCACCCACGTGTAGATGCCGACCACCGCGAAGAACCCGGTATAGAGGTAGATGTTCCAGGCGAATATTGATTTGAAGTTGTAGCTGGTCATGGCGACGACCAGACGGTCCGGCCGCCCCAGATCGAGTACCAGTACCGCCAAGCCGCCGGTCAGCAGCGCGATGGACAGCAGGGCGGACAAGGGGGCGAGCGGCTTGTAGTCCTTCACCTCGAAGACCGAGGAAATGGAAGCCACGTTCAGCGCTCCGGAGGCCGCGACGATGAGAAAGACGGCGAATACGTGCGGCACGCCCCAGACGACCTGGTTGCTCATTCCGGTCACCCAATGGCCCTGGTGTTCCATGTACCAGGAGGCGGCCAGCGCCCCCAGGACGAGCAGGCCGAACAAGCCGAAAAGAACGTAATATCCGACGCTCTTTCCTTCGATCTCGCGGAATGCGATTTCCTTCGCCATGGCAGGTCGGGCTCCCTGGGTCAGATGCCGTGGTAGCGGACGCCGGGGTCGAGGCCCAGGTCCGCCCGGATTTGGGTGGTGGCGATGGTGGCCACGCGCTTGTGGATCTCGCTCGTCGGGTCGTTGAGGTCGCCGAACAGAATGGCGCCATGGCCGTCCTTCAGGCAGGCCTCGGCACAGGCCGGGATACGGCCCTGGTCGATGCGGTGGACGCAGAGCGTGCAGGCATCGACCGTGCCCTTGCCGCGCGGAGCGTGGGGCTTCTGGTCGTCGATGGCTTCGTGCACGAAGGACCGCGCCTTGTAGGGGCAGGCCATCATGCAATAGCGGCAGCCGATGCACAGGTGCTTGTCGACCAGGACCACGCCATCCACACGCTTGAACGAGGCGCCGGTCGGGCAGACGTCCACGCAGGTCGGGGCAGTGCAATGCTGGCACATGATGGGCAGCGAGAACTTGCGGCCGGACTTGGGGTCGCGGACGTTGACCTTGCGGATCCACTGCACGTCGGTCTTCGGCCGGTCGAAGCCGTGCCAGCCGTTCTCGGCCTTGCAGGCCTTGACGCAGGTATTGCATTCGGGTTCGCACTTGGTGATGTCGACCAGCAGGCCCCAGCGGACACTGCCGCTGGTGGCCTCGTGGGCCGGCTTGGCCTCGGCCGGGAAGGCGAACAGGGTCACTCCGGGCGCGAGCGCCAGAGTGCCGAGGGCGGCACCTCCCGAAAGGAAACGGCGGCGTGCAACATCGAAGTCCATCTCCGGCTCCTTGGCTCGATCAAGGGTGTCGGTCATTTCGCGGCGCCCCCCTGGGCGTTTTCGTCGGGCAGCTTGTGGGCATGACATTCGAAGCAGTCGATCCAGACCGCGGCGTACTGGTGGCACTGGTAGCAGAAGTGCTCGACGCTACGGCTCTGGTCGACCTTGTTGTTGGGATCGGCAACCGCATGGCATTCGATGCAGGTCTTCATGCTGTACTTCGTGCCGCGGATACCGCGATACAGCGTGTCCTCGCGCTGGTGCTTGAGGTAGTTCATATGGTAGCGGCGCATGACGTCCGTGGGTTCCAGGCACTTGTCACCCTTGCCCTTCCACAGTTCCGGCATGGGCACGCGGCCCTCGCCGGCCATGGCCGGCAGGGAAGCGACGAGCACCGCGGCCGCCAGGGCCGCCGCAAGGATGGCAATGAACCTGAAACTCCGCCTCATGGCGCTATCACTCCCCAAGTCCCATCTGAATGTAGCCGGTCGGGCAGACGTCCACGCATATCTCGCAACCCACGCACTTGGCGTAGTCCGTCGTCACGTAGCGTCCCATGGTCTTTTCCGAGCTCTTGACGCGCGACACCGCCGTTTGCGGACAGTAGATCATGCAGGTGTCGCACTCGAGGCAAAGGCCGCAGCTCATGCAGCGATCCGCCTCGGCCACCGCATCCTCCTCGGTGAGGGCCTGCAGGCGCTCCCGGTGGTCGCCGACGATCGAAGCGGCGTCGACGTGCCGGTGGCGGCGCAGGTGGCGCGATTTGGTCTTGAAGTAGCCGAGAAACAGGTCCTCGACCGGAACGATGTTGGAAGACGCGCGATCCTCGATGTTGTGCACCGCGAAGCGGGCCCCGTCGGTACCCCAGGTCTGGGCATGGTCGTAGTCGGAGGGCCCGAGACCGGCACGGGTCAACTGGTCCAGCAGGTCGAAGGTCTTGACCTGGACGCGTGGCGGCTTGTCGCGCTCGATGCCGTTCAGGTAGTGGTCGATGGCGTCCGCGGCCTTCCAACCGTGTCCGATGGCGGTGGTCAGCAATTCCGGATTGACCATGTCGCCGCCGGCGAAATGGCTCTTGCGGCCCTTGACCCGATAGACGAGGTCCGCCTCGGTCCACCCCTTGCCGCTGGTGTCGATGGCCTCGATGCCGGCGAAGTCCGACCCCTGGCCGGTGGCGGCCACGATCAGCGAGCATTCGATATCCTGCTCGGTGCCCGGCTTCTCGACCATCTTGCCGGTGCTCCAGTCGGTGGCGATGACACGTAGCGCCGTCGCGCGGCCATCGGCCCCGCGGACCACCTCGACGGGCGCCAGGGCATCCCGGATTTCCACGCCCTCCTCGCGGACGCAGGCGATCTCCTCCTGGCCCGCCGGGGCCATGGCGATGGGACGCCGGTAGACGATCACCACGTCGGAGGGGCCGAGATCGGCAGGGGTTTCGGCATGGACCGCCATGCCGGCGATCACGTCTTCCGGCCGCTGGCCGGCAGGAACGGTCTTGGCGCACCCCAGGCGGCGGGCCACGGCGGCGCAGTCCATGGCGGTGTCGCCGCCGCCGATAATCAGAACGCGACCCGCCAGGTATTTGAGCCGGCCCTCGTTGGCCGCCTGGATGAAGGTGATGCCGTCGACGCAGTTGGGGCTTTCCTTGAAGCCGGGATTGGCCAGCGGCTTGCCCTTCCAGGCACCGATCCCCCAGAACACGGCATCGAAGTCCCGTTCCAGGTCGGCGATGGAAACGTCGGTGCCGACCCGGGTGTTGGTGCGCACCGCGATGCCCAGTTCGAGGATGCGGGCGATTTCGGCGTCCACCACCTCGCGCGGGCAGCGATGGGTGGACAGGCCGTACTGGAGCATGCCGCCGAGCTTTGCCTTGCTTTCGAACAGCGTGACCGCATGCCCCTTCAGCCGCAATTGGTAGGCGGCCGACAGGCCGGCAGGGCCGCCGCCGACCACGGCGACGCGGCGCCCGGTCTCGACCGCCGGCTTGGCGAACTTGAGGCCGTGCTCCAGCGCCCAGTTGCCGATGTAGTGCTCGATGGAATTGATGCCGACGTGGTCTTCCACATTGTTGCGATTGCACTTGCCTTCGCAAGGCGCCGGGCAAACGCGGCCCATCAGCGCGGGAAAGGGATTCGCCTTCGTCATGCGCCGGAAGGCGTATTCCTGCCAGGACATATTCTTGTCGGTGGGCTTGTCGAGCCCCCGCACGATGTTCAGCCAGCCGCGCACATCGTGCCCCGACGGACAGGTCGCCTGGCAGGGAGGCGTGCGAAGGAGGTAGGTCGGGCAACGCAGGGATTCGCCGGACGTGACCTGTTCCGAGGTCCAGTCCGTATCGTTGGGGCTCTCGCCGTTCCTGAAGCGCCTGTATGTAAATGCCGACTCGTTCATGACAGCCATCCGTTCTTCCCGTTGGACATTGCGATACCGGAAGGTGGGCCCTTCTCTGGTTACGGCCGTCTTGTCCATGGCCCCGGCGGCGCCGTGCCCGCCGGGGCTTTGCCTGAACGAACTACTCCTTGGTACCGAGCACGATGGCGTTGCTGACCAACTGGTGAACGCCGACCACCGCCTCCATGTCGAATTCGTAGTACGGCAGGATCTTGGTGAACTGGGCCTTGCAGATGGCGCAGATGGAGGCCATGTGGGTCACGCCCTCGCTCTCCTTCACCGCATTCAGGGCCTGCATGCGGGGCATGGCGCCCTTGACGCGCAGTTCCATCAGGTCGTCGGTGAGCAGGCCGCCGCCACCGCCGCAGCAGAAGGTCTTTTCGCCGATGGTATTAGGGTCCATGTCGACGTACTTGCCGCAGACCGCCTTGATGACCTCGCGCGGGATCATCATCTGCCCGCCCGGCATATCGCCCATGCGCGAACCCCGGGCGACGTTGCAGGAATCGTGATAGGTCAACGTCATGTGGTCGTTGGCGCTCTTGTCCAGCGTCAACGCGCCGCGCTTGATCAGGTCGTAGGTGACCTCGCAGATATGCTGCGGCACCGGATACTTCGGATCGAGGAAATCCCAGGGGCCGGCCAAAGTGTTGAGGAAACTGTAGGCGACACGCCAGGCATGGCCGCATTCGCCGAACACGATGCGCTTGACGCCCAGGTCCCGGGCCGCCTTGCGGATGCGGTTGGCGATCTTGTGCATCTGGTCGTAGGACCCGATGAACATGGCGAAGTTGGCCGCCTCGGTGGCGTGGGTGGAAAGCGTCCAGGACATGCCGGCCTGGTGGAAAACCTTGGCGTAGCCGATCAAGCTCTGGGTATGGGGCTCGGCGAAGAAGTCGGCCGAGGGCGTGACCAGCAGGATATCGGCGCCTTCGACGTCGATGGGGAACTTGACGTCGGCGCCCGTCTCCTCCAGCACGTCCTCTTCCAGCCCTTCCAGGGTCGATGCGAGAGCCGGACCCGGCAGGCCCAGGTTGTTGCCGATCTTGTGGACCTTGCCGATGATTTCGTTGGTGTACTTCTGGCCGTGGCCGATATGGTCCATGATCTCGCGGGCAGCCATGGAAATTTCAGCCGTGTCGATGCCGTAGGGGCAAAACACGGAACAACGGCGACACTGCGAACACTGGTGGAAATAGGTATACCAGTCGTCCAGCATCTGCTTGTTCATCGGCTTGGCGCCGACCAGGGTGGGGGCGATCTTGCCGGCCGGGGTGAAGTACTTGCGATAGACCGAACGCAGCAGGTCCTGGCGGGCGACCGGCATGTTCATCGGATCGCCGGTACCCAGGAAGTAGTGGCATTTGTCGGTACAAGCGCCGCAACGCACGCAGGCATCCAGATAGACCTGGAGGGACCGGAACTTGCCCAACAGCTCGCGCAGCTTGTCGACCGCCTTCTGCTCCCAATTGTCGACGAGTTCTCCGGGAAAGCCGAGCGGCTCCTGGTGAGCCGGCTGGGCGACGAAGGATTTCAAGTGGGCCATGGCGCCCGGCTTCAGGCTGGGCAACTCGATCGACTTGGTGAGTTCCGGGACTTCGAAATCGGACTTGGCCACGGTCAGCTCCTACGTCGCAGGAAGAATAAAGTCTATCCAGGTTCCAGAGTCTCAGGCTGGGCGTTCGGCATCCTTGGACGCCGCCCAGGGCGCCACGTGACGGCGTTCGCGGGCATCGTCGGCTTGGTTGCGGGTCGGGCTGAAGAAGACGCCCGGCGCGTGGAGAAGCTTGCTGAAGGGAAACACCACCATCAGCAGCGCCACCAGGGTCAGATGAATGATCAGGAACGGGTCGTCGGGCAGCGGACGCCAGTCGAACCGCATCAGGCCCAGGAAGAAGGCCTTGACGGAAATGATGTCGGTGCGAGCCACGAAGCGCATCATCAGCCCGCTGAACCCAATGCCGACCAGCAGAAGCAGCATCAGATGGTCCGAGGGATTGGAGATGTAGCGGATGCGCTCGATGCCGATGCGGCGGTACCAGAGGCCGAACAGGCCAACCACCATGGCGAAACCGCCGTAGGCGCCGAAAGGCTGAACCAAGTGCACCCAGAACCACACGGGCTCCTGGAAATAGCGCAGGTGACGCATCACGACCAGAGCCAGCGAGGCATGGAACAGGGCGCCCAGCAGCCATATCCACTTGTTGGAGTTGAACAGGCTTTCGAACAGCAGGACCTCGCGCATCACCCGCAGGGCGGCGCCGCCCTGGGTCAGGGGGGCGGGCGTGGTGGGAATCTTGAGCGGCGCGGGCGTCTTCCAGTATTGGGCGATCTTGAACGCCAAACCACCGACCAGAATCACGGTCGCAACGTAGAACAATAGGGCAAACACTACCGTCAGCGTCGACATGGCGCTCTCGTCCTTCTCGTCCTGGGCTGTTCACGGGTTGGGGGGACCCTGCCGGTCCCCCGTCCCGGATCCGACGAACTTAGATGCAACCGGTCGGCTTGGGCAGGCCGGCGATCTTGCAAGCCTGCTTGGCGGGACCGTACGGGAAAAGCTCGTACAGGTACTTGTTGCTGCCCTTTTCGGGACCGAACTTCTTCTTGATGGCCTTGACCAGGACGCGGATGGCCGGCGCGATCTGGTATTCGTCGTAATATTCGCGCAGGAAGTTGATAACTTCCCAATGCTCGTCCGTCAGCTTGACGTCTTCTTCCTTGGCGATGATCTCGCCCAGTTCCTTCGACCACTTGCCGATATCGAGGATATAGCCCTCTTCGTCGTGCTCGATGGTCTGGCCATTCACTTCGTAAGCCATATTTGTAACTCCTTTTCCTTCGATCCACCCGCTTGCGCGGGTAACTGATGGCACTAACCCGTCGCTTATCGTCTGGTCACAGCCAGGACTGGACCGTGCCGTGCTCGACGACCAGGTCGACGAATCCCCCGTAATCGACCACAGTGACGCCTTCCAGGACGCGGTCGTCGCCAATGGCCCGGGCCTTGAGGTCCGGCCCTAAGGCGTAGATCGCGTGATCCTTCGCGATGGCGGCCATGGCGGCGGCCAGCGAAGTGTTCTTGGTGACCGCATAGACGCCGTCTTCGAGAAACAGCACCGGCGTGCCCTTGGGGGCGGTGCGCAGGAAGCTGTCGAGCGAGGCGCGCTCGAACGGCGACTTGTTGATGGTGTTCAGCATGGTTCACATCCCTCCGTCGTCGTCAGCCGCCCAGAATCACGTCCATCTCGGCCATCAGTTCGCCCACTTGCTTGGCGGGCAGGACCTCGACCTCGATGATGAAATCCTCGGGCGTCAGCCCGCGGGCCTCCATGGACTCCTTCTCGACGATCAGGCGCCACTTCATCTCGGCGTCCGGATCTTCGTCGGCGTCTTCCTTCTCGGCCTCCAGAATGCGGTAGGTGGGCGAGAAGTTTTTCATGTTCACCGGCTTGGTGTCCATGCCCTTGCGGATCTGATAGACGCCGTCGTCCATGAACACGACGTTGGTATTCTGCTCGAAAGCCGCCGAGATGAGGATCATCTCCAGCACCTCGAGGGCGTAAATGGTTCCGTAAGGGGCCTTGCGGTTCAAGAACATGAACTGCTTGTGGACACCCTCGGTTTCGAAGGAACCTTCCATATCTTCGCTCATCGATCCCTCCCGATCCTCAGTCGCCGAACATGACCGTGCGGTCGGCGGCGATGCCGACCTCGATCAGCTGTCCAAGGCCGGAGATCCGGAAGCCTTCGGCCAGGATCTCCTCCTTGATGCCGCGCCGAAGCGCGGCGGCGATGCACACGACCAAATCGATCTTGTGCTCCTTCGCCAGTTCTCCCCACAGCTTGACCAGATTGCGGTCGTCGGCCTGCGGCTCGGACAGACGGTTCGCGTTGTTGACACCGTCGTAGTAGAAGAACACGCGCATCACCTGATGGCCCTTGGCGATCGCCGCCTTGGTGAACTGGTAGGCGGAGTCGGAGGCCTGGTGGGTGAACGGTCCTTCGTTGACCAGAATACCGAACTTCATGTTCCGATGTTTCCTTTTCCCCCTGGGTGGTCCGCTTCGTTAGAAGCGAACCTGGGCGGAGGCGTTGAGAGCGGGACGCCCGCCCTTCCACGTCTCCAAGTGGAACTTGGTGAAAGGCAGGCCGGTGAGTTCGAAGAACCGCGGCCAGCCGACCCGGTCGATCCACTCGCCCACGCGCTCCCAAGCCTTGGCGTCTTCCTTGTAGGCACGCAGGATACGCTTGACGACATCGGCGGCTTCGGGCCAACGCGGCGGGTTGTTGGGGATGTTCGCGGCCACCAGCTTGTGGAAGGTGGGCTTGGAGCGGGTGGAAGAGTGCTTGCCGCCCACCCAGATCGCCACGCGGGTGAATTCCGGGTGGTTGATCTGCATCGGCGGACACGGCGGGAAGCAGGCGCCGCAGCAGACGCACTTCTTCTCGTCGACTTCCAGCGACGGCTTGCCGTTGACCATGGCGGGCCGGATGGCCGCCACCGGGCAGCGTGCGATCACCGACGGACGCTCGCAGACGCCGGCCACCAGGTCGTGATTGATGCGCGGCGGCTTGGTGTGCTGCACGTTGACCGCGATGTCGCCCTGGCCGCCGCAATTGATCTGGCAGCAGGAGGTGGTGATCTTGACGCGGTTCGGCATTTCCTCGCGGATGAACTCGGCGTGCAACTCGTCCATCAGGGACTTGACCACGCCCGAGGCGTCGGTGCCCGGAATATCGCAGTGCAGCCAGCCCTGGGTGTGGGAGATCATGGTCACCGAGTTGCCGGTGCCGCCGACCGGGAAGCCTTCGGCTTTCAGCTTGTCGATGAGGGGCTGCACCTTCTTCTCGTCGGTCACCATGAACTCGATATTGGAGCGCACGGTGAAGCGGACGTAGCCATCGGCGAACTGGTCGGCGATGTCGCACAGCTTGCGGACGGTATAGACGTCCATCTGGCGCTGGGTGCCGGCCTTGACGGTCCAGACTTCGTCGCCGCTATAGGAGACGTGGTGCAGAACGCCCGGCTGCGGGCGGTCGTGCCACTTCCAATTGCCCTTGTTTTCCACAAGGACGGGATGCATGAACGGTTCGGGTTCCGGAACGCCACACTCGTCGGGCATACGGGGCTGAGTCATTTGATCGTCCTCCAAGCAATCTCTAAGGGGCGGGGGGGGAAGCAGGCGGCCCTATTCGGCCGCCGCAGCCTTCCGCTCGTTCCACTTCTCCACCTCGGCTTCCCAGTCGTCGCCGTCGATGCGGACGTAGGAATTGGTGCGCGGGTGGTTGATCATGTTCGGATCGACACCGATCTCGAGCCCTTCCAGCAAGGTCCCCAGGCCGATGCGGGCGATCATCTCGCCGACACGTTCATGTTCCAGAGCGTTTTCGGCGAAGAACTCGATGATCTTCTGGCCGAGTTCGACCAGCGCCTCGTAGTCCTCGTCGTCCTCCAGCTTCATGAAGGGCACCACCACCGAACCCAGCATATCGCCGACCTTCAGGGTCCGCTTGCCGCCGACCAGAATGGCAGCGCCGCGCTTCTTGCCCGGCTTCAGGGCCTTGGTCATGACGTTCAGGCAGTGCATGCAGCGCACGCAGCTCCGGTTGTCGACGTCGAGGGTGTCGTCGTCGTTCAGGGACAGCGCGCGGGTCGGGCACATGGAAATCACCTGATCGATGATGCCCTTGCGGCCCAGCTTCTTGACGTAGTTCTTGACCTCGGCCTGATCGACCTGCATGTCGTCGGCCCAGGTGCCGATCACCGCCATGTCGGCGCGGTGGATGGCATTCGAGCAGTCGTTGGCGCAGCCCGAGAACTTGAACTTGAACTTATAGGGCAGAGCCGGGCGGTGCATGTCGTCCAGGGTGGAATTGATACACTCGCGGAGCGCCTTCTGCTCGTCGTAGCAGGACATCTCGCAACGCGCGGCGCCGACACAGGAAGTCGAGGTGCGCACGGCCGGACCGGCCCCGCCCAGGTCGAAGCCCATCTCGTTGAACTCGTCGAAGGCGGGCTGGACGTTCTCGCTACGGCAACCCTGGAACATGATATCGCCGGACTGGCCGTGGAAGGCGATCAGGCCGGAGCCGTACTTTTCCCAGATGTCGCAGAACTTGCGCAACGTCTTGGTGTCATAGTGCATGCCGGCGGGCGGCATGATGCGCAGCGTGTGGAACTCGGAGGACAGCGGGAACTTGTCGGCCACCTCGGAGAAGCGCGGAATGACGCCGCCGCCGTAACCGAGAACGCTGATCGCGCCGCCCTTCCAATAGCCCAGCCGGGTCTCGTAGGAGTGCTCGAGCTGGCCCAGCAGATCCTTCATCATGTCGGCGTAGGGCTTGCCTTCCGACTGCGCCAGACGCTTGATGCCGGTGATGAAGCTCGGCCACGGACCCTTCTCGAGCTCGTCGAGCATCGGCGTCTTGTGCATTTGTTTCGCCATGGATACTCCTCCAACACGCTTACTTTTTTCCGCCTCCCCGCAGCCTGCCATCCCTTGAGACGGCGGAGAAACGATCCCTGACCTGGGTTCAACGTCCAGTCGATCCTGCTCGGCCCACCTGCATCGCCTGAGGGCGCGCACTCCAGAACAGCCACCCGGACCGGATACTCATCCCCACGAAAGCCAACGGCTCCGGAGGCATCGAGCGCGCGGAAAAAACCGGTTCGGTGAACCTGCCGTCCCTGCTTGTCGCAGGGTGGATATGCCGGACGTATTCCTCCTCGGTCAACTCATCGCGGCCCATTCTTCCCCGCAGATCGACCGGCCGCTGTCGACCCACCTTGCTGCCTTGTATATTAAAACAATCTAATATGGAAGCCCCTATCGGTATTTTTTTCTATCCCAAATCCCCCTCTGGAGGTTAGGGATTTTTCAAGCTTGGCATCCGCCCTGGCGTCTCCCGAGCGGGTGGTCTATGTCTACCACGAACCGCCGCGAAACGACCGTATATTCGATTACCCTAATGTACGGTCCGGGTCAAGGCGGACGAACGACGGTTTCGGGGATCGGAACAGGAGACGGAAAATGGCTGGAACCACAGTTGCGGAAGCCGCGCCGCCGGGCGCCGGCGGCCCCTTCGATCTAGAGGCGCCGGAGGCCTATGCGCGCTGGCGCGAATGGAAGCTGGCGGCAGCCCCCCGGGCTGCCGGCGAGCTGGTGGTCGAAATCAAGGACCCGTTCGATATCGATGCCGTCGAGCATGCCGCCCTGCTAGACCGGCTCCAGAGGGCCAACATGGCGCTGTTCGTGGCGCCGCCCGTGGATGCCGAGACGGGCAAGCGCCTGATCCGCGAGGTCGGGACCCGCTTCGGCCTGGAGCGCCTGGACGCCAACATGCTGGCCGACGACGACGGCATCACACCGCTGACGGTGATCGGCGAGGGGCGGCGCACCAACTACATCCCCTACACCAACCGGCCGATCAAGTGGCACACCGACGGCTACTACAACACGCTCGATCGCCAGGACCGCAGCCTGCTGCTCTATTGCGTCTCGGATTCGCAGACCGGCGGCGAGAACGCCCTGATGGACCACGAGATCGCCTACATCCTGCTGCGCGACACCGATCCGGAACACATCCGCGCCCTGATGCATCCCCACGCCATGACCATCCCGGCCAATACGGAAGGCGGCGAGGAAATCCGTGTCGCTCGCACCGGGCCCGTCTTCCTGGTCGATCCCGAGAACGGCTCCCTGCACATGCGCTACACGGCGCGCAAGCGCAACATCGTCTGGCGGGACGACGCGGCGACGCGGGCGGCGGTGGCGGCTCTGGAAGCCATTCTTGATGCCGATTCGCCTTACGTGTTCCGTCATCGCATGGCGCCGGGACAGGGCTTGGTCAGCAACAACGTGCTGCACGACCGGGCGGGCTTCGAAGACGGCCCGGAGGGCGGCAAGAAGCGCTTGATCTACCGGGCACGCTATTTCGACCGCTTGTCCGGCACCGGCCTCAGGGACGTCTGGAGGGGCTGAGGCCATGGCCGAGTTGGACACCCGACGCAATCGCATCATGGCGCTCTGGCTGTTCGGCATGTGCGTCATGGTCTTCGTCATGGTGGTGCTGGGAGGACTGACCCGGCTCACCCATTCCGGCCTGTCGATCGTCGAATGGAATCCGGTCACCGGCTTCGTTCCACCGCTCAACGAGGCCGACTGGCAGCGCCTGTTCGAGCAGTACCAGCAGTATCCGGAGTTCAAGAAGGTCAACGCCGGCATGGATCTGCAGGGCTTCAAGGGCATCTTCTGGCTGGAATTCGTTCATCGGGTCTGGGGCCGGATGATGGGGCTGGCTTTCTTCTTCCCCGCGCTGTTCTTCGTTCTGCGCGGCTGGGTCGACCGCCGGCTCGGCCGGCATTTCGCCGGCATGTTCCTGCTGGGCGGTCTGCAAGGCGCGTTGGGCTGGTTCATGGTAGCCAGCGGCTTGGTGGACAACCCGGACGTCAGCCACTACCGCCTGACCGCCCACCTGGGGGCGGCGGTGGCGATCTTCGCCTACATGCTGTGGATCGGCATGGACCTGATGTCGCCGGAACGCCACCTCCCCGTCGGGGCCTTGTCCGGCCATGCCCGCCGGCTGGCAGGCCTCGTCTTCCTCACCATCCTCTCGGGCGGCCTGGTGGCCGGTCTGGACGCGGGGTTCTCCTACAACACCTTCCCGTTGATGGACGGACGCTTCGTGCCCGACGGCTACCTGGACCATTCGCCCTGGTGGATAAACTTCTTCGAAAACCTGCCCGCAGTACAGTTCGACCACCGTATCCTGGCGGAATCGACCCTGGCGCTGATCCTGGCCTTCTGGTGGAAGGCCCGCCAAGCCGGCCTTTCCCGGCGCGCCCATCTGGCGGTCAACGCCCTGGCCCTCGCGGTGACGGTCCAGGTCGCGCTCGGCATCGCCACGCTGTTGCTGGTCGTCCCCGTCGGCATCGCCGCCACCCATCAGGCCGGCGCCGTGGTGTTGCTGGCCGCGGCACTTTGGGCGGCCCATGCCTTGCGGCCGGAGGAGCGATGATTCGTTCCTGGCGCGCCGTCCTGATCGGAATGCTCCTGGCCTTGGGAGCCGGAACGGCAGGGGCCCATCCGCACGTGCTCATCGTCGCCTCGGTGGCGCCGCATCTGGACGGACAAGGGCGAATCGCCGCCTTCGACGTGATCTGGGCCTTCGATCCGGCCTACAGCGCCTTCACCGCCACCGACCTGCGGTCCAAGAAGGGCGAAGCGCGCCAAGCCGCGCTAGCCAAGCTGGCGGGCGAGATTCTCGACAACCTGAAGGAGTGGGACTACTACGCCGACCTGGAAGCCGACGGCCGCCGGCTGGCGACCGGCCAAGCGGTAGACGGCGCCGCGACCCTGGACGACGGCACCCTGGAACTGCGCTTCCGCCTGCCCCTGCGGGACCCTTTGCTTCTGGGCAAGGGAAAACTGGCCGTCCGCTTCTACGACCCCACCTTCTACATCGCCATGGAAATGGATGAGGCCAAGGTCTTCCGCCTGACGGACGACATGGCGGCCCGCTGCAAGGCGCGGGTGCGCGAGCCCGCCCTCGACAAGGGCAAGCCCTTGTCCGAAAGCTTCTTTTCCACCGAACCGGCGAGACCGGGCAAGGACAAGCGCGACAGCATCGGCTTCAGCCTGGCGATGATCGGGGAGCTGAGTTGCAACAAATGATACGGGCCAACACTCGATCCGACTCGTTGGCCGGTATCGAGCGGCCATTGAGGCCGCGGCCAAGCGAGCGGAGCGAGTGCCCGGCGAGGGCCAGGAATAATGATACCAACCGGCCATGGCCGGTTGGTATGTCCTGGCTGCGAGCCCTGCTGGCGATCGCGCTCCTGGCCCTGGCGGGAAGCCATGCCGGGGCGCAGGCGCCCCATCCGTTGGGCGGCCCCCGCTCGGCGCCGGCCGTCGAAGTCTCGGGCGGGGGGGCCATGGCCTGGGTACGCGTCAAGCAGGTGGACATCCACCGCCGCCTGACCGCCGCCGTCAAGGAGGTGCGCGACGGCGACCCCTGGCGGGCCGGAATCGTCCTTTGTGTCCTGGCCTTCGCCTACGGTCTTCTGCACGCCCTCGGGCCGGGCCACGGCAAGGCGGTGATCTCCACCTACGTCCTGGCCAACGAGGACAGCCTGCGCCGGGTCCTGGTCATCTCGGCCCTGTCCAGCCTCGCCCAGGCAGTCACGGCGGTCGCGCTGGTCTACGCCGTGCTGTTCGTCGCCGAACAGACCACGCGGCGCCTCACGGACGCCGCCCTGGGTCTGGAGATGCTGGCCAACGGGCTGGTGGCGGGAATCGGGTTCTACCTGCTGGCGCGGGCCTGGAAGCAGTGGCGAACGGCCACCCCCGGCCACGAGCACGGCGAAAACTGCGGCTGCGGCCATCATCATTTCGTCCAGTTGAAGGAGCCGCAGGCCGACTGGCGGACCCTGGCGGGCATCGTGCTGTCGGTGGGCGCGCGCCCCTGCAGCGGCGCCATCCTGATCCTGGTCTTCGCCTACAGCCTGGGCCTGCACCTTGCCGGCATCGCGGCCACCTTCGCCATGGCGGCGGGAACAGGCCTGGTGGTGGCGGCGGTGGCGGCGATGGCCCATGCGGGCCGGACGGTGGGCTGGGCCGCGGGACGACGGCGCGGCTGGAACCTGAAGCGGATCGGCGCCGTCGTGACGGCCGTCGGCGGAATGCTGCTGGTCTTGCTGGGCGCCCTGCTTCTCACCGCCCCGGCGATGCCCGGCGTCATGCCGATGGCGACGCCTTGACGAACGCCTACCCGCCCGACCGCTGGCGGACGAAGGTCTCGAATTTGTCGGCGGGAAGCGGCGGGCTCAGCAGATAGCCCTGGATCTCGTCGCAGCGGTAGTCGCGCAGGATCTTGAGCTGGTCCTCGGTCTCGACGCCTTCCGCCACCACGCGCCGGTTGAGCGTCTGGCCCATGGTGATGATGGTCTTGATGATTTCGGCGTCATCGGGATTGCTGGCGATGTCGGAGACGAAGGAACGGTCGATCTTGATGGTGTCGATGGGAAAACGCTTCAGGTAGCTGAGCGACGAATATCCGGTCCCGAAATCGTCCATGGCCACGTGAATGCCCATCCGGTGCAGGTCCTCGAGCGCGATCACCGATTTCTGAGCGTCGGTCATCAACATGCTTTCGGTGATCTCCAACTCCAGGGCGGTGGGGGGCACGCCAGTCTCGTCCAGGATATTCGCCACCGTCGGGGCCAGGGTGCCGTCGCGGATCTGCCGGGCCGACAGGTTGACCGCGATACGGATCGGCGGCAACCCGGCCTCCAACCAACGCCGGATCTGCCGGCAGGCGACGCGGATCGCCCATTCGCCGACCTCGACCACCATTCCGGTCTCTTCCAGCACCGGGATGAAGCGGGCCGGAGAAACCATTCCGAGTTCCGGATTCTGCCAGCGCATCAAGGCCTCGCAGCCCAGGATGACGCCCAGCCTGAGATCCAGCTTGGGCTGGTAGAACAGCATCAGCTCGTTGCGTTCCAGGGCCTTGCTCAGGCCATTCTTGAGCACCAGGCGCTGCTTCACCTCCTCGTTGAGATCGGCGGTGAAGAAGTGGTAGCTGGCCTTGCCCTGTTCCTTGGCGCGGTACATGGCGGCATCGGCGTTCTTGATGAGCTCGCTGGCCTTGGTGGCGTCATCGGGAAAAATGGTGATGCCGATGGAGCAGGAGACGAAGGCTTCCTGTCCCTTCAGGTTGAAAGGCCTGGACAGGGTATCCAGGATGCGCTGGGCCAGCAGGGGCGCGTTGCGGGGGTCGGTCAGGTTGGGCATGATGACGGTGAATTCGTCGCCCCCCAGGCGGGCCACGGTATCGCCGGTACGCACGCAGATGGCAAGGCGCTCGGCGGTCTCCTTGAGCAGGAGATCGCCGAATTCGTGGCCCAGGGTGTCATTGACCAGTTTGAAGCCGTCCAGGTCGATGAACATCAGGCCCAGCTTCTTGCCGCCCCGGCCCATGGTGGCCAGGGCCTGGGCCAGCCGGTCCATGAACAGCGCCCGATTGGGAAGACCGGTCAACTGGTCGTAGTTGGCCTGGTAGCGAATGCGTTCCTCGTCCTGCTTGCGCTTGGTGATGTCGGCGATCACCACGGCGTATTTCTGGACGTTGCCGGCGTCGTCGGCCAGAACCGAGATGGACAGCCGTTCGGCGTATTTCTCGCCGTTCTTGCGCTGGTTCCAGATTTCCGCCGACCAGGTGCCGTCTCCCTTCAAATTTTTCCACATCTGGGAAAACATCAGCGGGTCGCGGCCGACGATCTTATAGAAATTGGGAACCTGGCCCAGAACGTCGCTCGCCTCGAATCCAGTGATGTCGCTGAAGGCCGGATTGGCCGATGTGATGCGGAACTCGGTATCGACGATGATCACCGCTTCCGACAGGTTGTTGATCACCTCGGCGGCCAAGCGCAGGCCTTCCTCGGCGGCCCGGCGGTCGGTGATTTCCTGGGTGAGTTCGCGAGTTCGCTCCTCGATCCGCAGTTCCAGTTCGTCGTAGGCCTTGAGCAAGGCTTCCTCGGCCCGCTTGCGACGGGTGATATCGCGCACCACGCCGATGAACAGCCGTTCCTTGCCGTGGCGAAGTTCGGTGACCGTCAATTCCACCGAAAAGGTCGTTCCGTCCTTGCGGACGGCCAATTCCTCGCGTCCCGTGACGCCGACGATGCGGCCGCGGCCGGTCTTCAAGTAGTTCTGGATATACTGGTCATGGCGGCTGCCGTGGGGCTCGGGCACCAGAACGCTGACGTTGCGCCCCACCAATTCCCCCGGCAGGTAGCCGAAGATGCGATGGACGGCGGGATTGGCCGAGCGGACGATACCCTTGTCGTCGATCCCCACGATGCCGTCCACCACCGTGTTCATGATGCCCTGCAGACGCTGTTCCCGTTCCCGCAGGGTGGTGGCGATGCGAATATGTTCGGACACGTCGACCGCCCAAAGCACGAGTTCGCCGTCTTCGCCGCCATGGGCAACATGCATCTCGGCATCGATCGAACCGCCATCCAGGGGGCGCAGCTTGACCGGAATCGACGCCCCCGAAACAACCGCCTCGTCCAGCAGGTCCGCCAGCACGTCACGGTAATCGGGATGGATGAATTCGGCGAGCGTCCGGCCCTCGGCGGCCCCCGTGTCCGGCAGGCCGAGCAGTCGGGCGCCCCCGGCGTTGATGGCCTGAATATGGCCGTGCCGGACCAGGCACCCCAGATTCGTCGCCGCATCGAGCAGCCGCTGGCGCCAGGCATCCGATCTCCGGCCAACCACCACCGCCCGCTTGCGCGGGGCTGTCGTCTTCGGCTGGTCGCCTCCCTTACGCCCGGACCGATTCGTCATTCCGCCTGTTTCTCCAGGGCCCCGCGAAGTCTGTTCCATCCATACCACAGGTCAGGGTCGGTGGTACAGAAAAGGGCGGAGGAAACGCCGTCGCCTCAATGCTTTGATCTTGGCCTCAGGGGGCCGGTGCGAGGTTGGGGTTGTGCTGGAGCGCCGGCCCCGTTCCCCACATCCCGGCCATGCCTGGACCGGCGGCCAAGCCGCTCATGCCGATCATGCCATCCCCGCCCATACCGATCATGCCTACGCCCGCCACCGGCGGGGGCGGAGGCGGAGGAGCCGGCGGGAACCCGGTGCGCTGCATGCGCTCCAGGCGGTTTCTCAGGTTGCCCAGCATCCACCAGAAGTTCTCTTCGCCCGGATAGCCCTGGATGCGGCCGATTTCGGTGCCGCGCTCGACGACCACGAAGGTGGGCGAAAAGACCACCCGGCCCAGGTTCATCAGGTCGGGTGGACGGGGTTCTTCCATCCGGACGCGCCGCAGCGGCAGGCTGCGGGCCTCCTCGGACTTGTCGTAGCCCTTACCGATTTCCTGTTCCCACTTCTTGCACCAGGGACAGCCGGCGCTCTCGAACATGACCAGTTCGGCCGCAGCCGCAGGCCCCGCCCACAACAAAGCGGCCAACAGAACGCCCCATCTCCCGGCCATGATCGCCTCCCATCACGCGAAGAACCCAGCCGTCCCGCGAAACTCCCGGGCCGAACTGGGCTCCCCCGATTTTCAACTCCCGGATGCCGCCCGCAACCCCGTTCCTCCCCGGGACTGCCGGACGGGCCTTGCGTGGCTCAACCGGCCTTCTCGATCACGTAGGTGTAGACGCCGCCGTCGTTGGTGCTCGAAACCAGCTTGTTGCCGGTCGAACGGCAAAAGGCCTCGAAGTCCTTCACGGAGCCCGGATCGGTCGATTCCACCTTGACGGTGTCGCCATTGGCCAAGCTCTTGATGGTCTTCTTGGTCTTCAGGATCGGCAGCGGGCAATTCATGCCCTTGGTGTCGAGGTACGTTTCGGCCATTTGATTCGTCACTCCTCTAATGGCTACGGTGAATTAGATGTAGAGGTTGATGTGGGCGTCCTTGGCGGCTTCCATGTAGGTCGCGGCCCCGCCCAGTTCGACGCCGTCGATCAGGTCCTCCTTCTTGAACTCGAAGAGGTCCATGGTCATCTGGCAAGCCACCATGCGGACGTCGTTTTCGATCGCCATCTCGCGCAGCTCGGGAATCGAGGCCACGCCCTTCTTCTTGATCATGTTCTTCATCATGGTCGAGGCCACGGCATCGACGCCGGGAATCACCGACATGAGGTTGGGCATGGTCATGTGCATGCCGAACATCGGCATTTCCATCGCCGGATTGCCCAAGGTCGATATCTGGAGGTGATCCAGGTCCTTCTTCAGCAGCTGGAGGCCGTAGAAGGTGAAGAACAGGGTGCAGGGAACGTCCATCGCCGCCGCCGTGGTCGCCAGGATGAAGGGCGGGTAGGCCCAATCCAGCGTCCCTTTGGTGACGATGATGCACATCTTCTTTTCGTTGTCGCCGTCGCTCATGAGAATCTTCTCCCGTCCGAAAAGTACGCGCGCTTGGCTTTAGTCTTTGCTAATATAACAAAACCGAGACGACGTCCAGCGGCTTGGCGATGCCTGGGCTTCCGGGCCGCGGTTGGGCAACCCCACTTTCGACCGCAAAAGCGGGACGAGCGCCAATCCCATTCCAAGGGATGCGGATTTAAGACGACTAGTGAAGTTCACTATTGCGTGATGATTGCGGGGGATGGCCAAGACGCTATATATCTATCTTATTGTTTTTACATATATATAGATGGCATTTTCCGTTGTCGGCCACACCTTGACAGGGCCGTTAATATCCGATAAATTCACTCATGAATTAAGGACGGCTCAGACGGGAGCGGATCATGAGCAGCATTGTCGACTACCGCATCGGACGCCACGGCGACCTGTGGGTCCAAATGCCGGACGGGATGATCCGGCGGGCCACCGAAAAGGAATGGATCAATATCTGGCAGCGCGATCCCGCCCTCACCATCCGTCTCACCGCCCATTGACGGCAGCCCCCGGGCCGGGGGCTCTCCCCTCCTCCCTCTCTCCAAGCGGAGTCCCCGGCCCCCCTCCTCGTTGACACCTTGATGGCCGGGCCCACGGGGCCCGGCCTTTTTATGTCGACGCCGCCTTGCCGGGCGGATGCGAATCCCTTACACCAGCCTTGATCCTCGTCAACTGCGGAGCCCTCATGGCCCGGCCCAGGACCCAGTACGTCTGTCAGGAATGTGGGGCGACCGCGCCCAAATGGGGGGGGCGCTGCGAGGCTTGCGGCGCCTGGAATTCCCTGGTCGAGGAACAGCAGGCCGAAAGCGCGCCCAAAGGCCTGGGCGGACGCAAGGGCAAACGCATCGATTTCGTCGGCCTGGACGGCGTCTCGGAACGGCCGCCCCGGCGCATCACCGGCATCGGCGAGTTCGACAGGGTTTGCGGCGGAGGGCTGGTGGCCGGGTCGGCGCTGCTGATCGGCGGCGATCCGGGCATCGGCAAGTCCACCTTGCTGTTGCAGGCCACCGCCGCCCTGGCCGCCGCCGGTGCCCGTTGCGCCTATGTCTCGGGCGAGGAAGCGGTCGACCAGATCCGCCTCCGCGCCGACCGCCTGAATCTCGCCCACGCCAAGGTCGACCTGGCATCGGCCACCAGCGTGCGCGACATCGCGGCCAGCCTGGACGAGGCCCAGCCGCCTGCGGTAGTGGTCATCGATTCCATCCAGACCATGTATGTCGACAGCCTGGAATCGGCCCCGGGCACGGTGGCCCAGGTGCGGACATCGGCCCAGGAGTTGATCCGCCTGGCGAAGAGGCGCGGCTTCTGCCTGATGCTGGTCGGGCACGTGACCAAGGACGGCCAGATCGCCGGTCCCCGGGTGCTGGAGCACATGGTGGATACCGTCCTCTATTTCGAGGGCGACCGCGGCCACCAGTTCCGTATCCTGCGCGCGGTGAAAAACCGCTTCGGCCCCACCGACGAGATCGGCGTCTTCGAAATGACCGATGCCGGCCTGTCGGAAGTGGCGAATCCTTCCGCCCTGTTCCTGGGGGAAAGGGACGGCGGCGTTTCCGGAGCCTGCGTCTTCGCCGGCATGGAAGGCACCCGTCCCATGCTGATGGAAATCCAGTCCCTGTTCTCGCCCACCTCCTACGGGACCCCGCGGCGCGCCGTGGTCGGCTGGGATTCGGGACGGCTCGCCATGGTCATGGCGGTGCTGGAAGCGCGATGCGGGCTTGCGCTCAATCACGCGGACGTGTACCTGAACGTCGCGGGCGGCCTGAAGGTGGCCGAACCGGCCGCCGACTTGGCGGTGGCGGCGTCCCTGGTTTCGGCGGTCAGCGGCTTGCCGGTGCCGCCCGAGACGGTGGTGTTCGGCGAGATCGGCCTGTCGGGCGAGGTCAGGGCGGTTTCCCAGCCGGACGCCCGCCTGAAGGAAGCCGCCAAGCTGGGCTTCACGCGGGCCATCGTGCCGGCCCGCCGGGGGGGCAAGGCGATCGCCCAGGCGGGGATGAAGGTGACGGAAATCTCGCGTCTGGCCGAGCTGGTGGGACTGCTGGGACAGGCGCAGTAGGAACGGACGGGGCATGGCGGATCTTCCGGTCAACGTCGTCGATATCGTGGTCGGCATCGTGCTGCTGATTTCGGCCCTGCTCGCCTATTCGCGCGGCTTCGTGCACGAGACCCTGTCGGTGGCCGGCTGGGTGGGGGCCATATTCGCCACCATCTGGGGCTTCCCCTTGCTGCGCCCCTATGCCCGCGGCCTCATTCCCAAGGAGATGGTGGCCGACATCGCCGCCGGCACCCTGATCTTCGTGGTCAGCCTGTTCGCCCTGTCGATCCTCACCCACCTGCTGTCGTCGCGCATCCGCCACAGTGCGCTGGGCGCGCTGGACCGGGCGCTCGGCTTTCTGTTCGGTTTGGTGCGCGGCGCCATCCTGGTCGCCCTGGCCTACATGGGGGCGGAATGGCTCTGGCCCAAGGCCGAATTCCGTCCCACCGTCATCGCCCAGGCCCGCACCGCCCCCTTGATGGCCGGCGGCGCCCGCATGCTGCGGTCCGTTCTGCCGGAAAGCGCCCAGGCGGCAGGCGAACAGGTGGACGAGTTCGCCCGCGAGACCGAAAAACTGCTTGAATCCCAGAAGGCGCTGCGCAACATGCTGGATGTGAAGCCGAAGGGGCCGGAAGCTGGGGCCGGTACCGCTGCCCCTCCCCCCGGCCAGGAGGGTGGCTACGATCCGCGCGAGCGCCGCGATATGCAGCGCCTCATCGAGAACCAATGAGTTCGGGAGCCTCCCCAATGGCGGCCAGCCTTTCCGCGGACGACGACCATTTCCATGACGAATGCGGCGTGTTCGGCATCTTCGGCAGCCCCGAGGCCGCGGCACGCACCGCCTTGGGCCTGCACGCCCTGCAGCACCGCGGCCAGGAATCGGCCGGCATCGTCGCCTTCGACGGGGAACAGTTCCACCCCCACCGGGCCCTGGGCCGGGTCGGCGAGATCTTCGATTCCGAGACCGTCATCCGCCGCCTGAAGGGCGACTTGGCGGTCGGCCATGTCCGCTATTCGACGGCCGGCGGCACCCTCTTGCGCAACGTCCAGCCTTTGTTCGCCGATTTCGAGTTCGGCGGCCTGGCCGTCGCCCACAACGGCAATCTCACCAATTCGTACCAGTTGCGCAAGTCGCTGGTCAGCCAGGGCAGCATCTTCCAGTCGACGTCGGACACCGAAGTCATCATCCATCTGGTGGCGCGCAGCGAGTATCCCAAGGTGGTCGACCGGGTCATCGACGCCCTTCGCCAAGTGACCGGAGCCTATTCCCTGGTCTGCCTGACCCGCGAGAAGCTGATCGGGGTGCGCGACCCCTGGGGTGTGCGGCCGCTGGTCCTGGGCAAGCTGGCCGAGGCCTACATCCTCTGTTCGGAGACCGTCGCCCTCGACATCATCGGCGCCGACTATATCCGCGACATCGAACCGGGCGAGATGGTGGTGATCGACAAGTCGGGACTGCGCTCGCTCCATCCCTTCCCGCCGGCCCCGCACCGCTTCTGCATTTTCGAATACATCTACTTCGCCCGCCCGGACAGCGTCATCGAGGGGCGCAACGTCTACGCGGTGCGCAAGGAGATCGGCCATGAACTGGCCCGCGAGGCCCGCGCCGAGGGCGTGATGGCCGACATGGTGGTGCCGATCCCCGATTCCGGCGTCCCCGCCGCCATCGGCTATGCGGAAGAAGCCGCCATTCCCTTCGAACTGGGCATCATCCGCAACCACTACGTGGGCCGCACCTTCATCGAGCCGTCGGATCGCATCCGCAACCTGGGGGTACGCCTCAAGCACAACGCCAACGCGGCCCTGATCGCCGGCAAGCGGGTGGTGCTGGTCGACGATTCCCTGGTGCGCGGCACCACGTCGCGCAAGATCGTCGAGATGGTCCGCCAGGCGGGCGCCCGCGAGGTGCACATGGCGATTTCCTGCCCGCCCACCACCAACCCCTGCTTCTACGGCATCGACACCCCGACCAAGGCGGAATTGATGGCCGCCAACTTCTCGGTGGACGAGATCGCCCGCCAGATCGGGGTCGATTCCCTGACCTATCTGTCCATCGACGGTCTCTACCGGGCGGTGGGCCAAGAGAAATGGGACCCGACCCGATCCGCCTACTGCGACGCCTGCTTCACGGGCAACTATCCGATCCGCCTGGTCGACCACGAAGACGGCCCGGCTCCCCGCCAGTTGTCCTTGTTGAAGGAGCATTCCTGACATGCCCGGCCGTCTTGAAGGACGTATCGCGGTCGTGACCGGGGCTTCGCGCGGTCTTGGCCGGGCGGTGGCCCTGGAATTCGCAAGGGAGGGCGCCGACCTGGTGCTGGTCGCCCGCACCCAGGGCGCTCTGGAGGAACTGGACGACGAGGTCCGCGCGCTCGGCCGCCACGCCACCCTCGTGCCCCTCGACCTGCGCGACGGCGACGGCCTGGACCGCCTGGGCGCCGCCCTGCACGAACGCCACGGGAAACTGGACATCCTGGCCGGTTGTGCCGGGGTGCTGGGGGTGCTGGGCCCCCTGGGTCATTGCAAGCCCGAGGTCTTCGACGAGGTTATGGCGGTCAACACCACCGCCAACTGGCGCCTGATCCGCTCGCTCGATCCCCTGCTGCGCCTGTCGGATGCCGGGCGGGCGATCTTCGCCACCGCCGCCGCCGCGCAGGCGGGCGAGGCCTACTGGGGACCCTACGCGGCCAGCAAGGCCGCCCTGGAGGCCCTGGCACGGGCCTGGGCGGCGGAGACCCTGCGCACCTCCTTGCGGGTCAACCTGATCGACCCCGGCCCCCTGCGCACCCGCCTGCGCGCCAAGGCCTTTCCCGGTGAGAAGTCGGAAGGCCTGCGCGCCCCGGAGGAAGTCGCCCCCCGGTTCGTCGACTTGGCCGACCCGGTTTGCACGCGGCACGGGGAAATTGTTCGCTGCCAATAAACCGGAATCGGCTATAGTGGCTCCATGAGAGACAGGTCCCGCTGCCTTCTGGTCCTCCAAATCGAAGACATTGATCGCCTTTTTTCGGTGTTCGGCAGCGTGGTTGTCGACGCGGCGCTGGCCGAAGTCGGAACAGCCTTCGCCGGATTGGCCTACCGACTCCTGGCCCGCCATGACCTGGACGATTTCCCCCCGTCCGGCCGGAAGGGACGCTGGTGGCGGGCCTTCCGCTTCACGCCTTCGGCCTTGCCCGGCGATGCGGATGAACAACGCGACGCCATCGTCGCCTCGGGCAGCATGCTGGTGCGCGAATCCTTGCAGGAGATATTCGGGGCGGCCAGCGGTTCCAGGGTCGGGTTCCGGTTGGGCGTCGTCGACCTGCGGGACGGGACGGCGGCGGGTCCGGATGCCTGGATCGATGGCTACATGGGGAATTGTCCCTGCTGCTGGAGCGCGGGAATTCCGGTCGAACGCCTGGAACTGGAGCGCCTGATCACCGGTGGCGGCACTTTGCGCACCCTTCTGCAGCCCATCGTCTCCTTCCCCGACGGCCGGACGATCGGATACGAGGCCCTGTCGCGCGGTCCCGTGGGCCATGCCCTGGAGCGGGCCGACATTCTGTTCGGAACCGCCAACCAACACGGTCTGGGATCGACCCTGGAAGCCATCTGCGCCGAACAAGCGGCAGGCCTGGCACGGCGGGTTCCGGAGCCCTACTGGGTCAGCGTCAACCTGGGGGCGCGCACCATCATGGACCGCGACCTCGTCGCCCGTTTGGCCCAGCCCGGCTTGGTCCTGGAACTCACCGAACACCTGCCTTTGCAGGAAGCCAAGCACCTGCTGCCGATCCTTGCCGACATGCGGGCGCAAGGCCTGCGCATCGCCCTGGACGACACCGGCTGCGGCTTCGCCGACCCCGAGTTGGCGGAAATCTTGCGTCCCGACATCGTCAAGCTCTGCATCACGGTGATCCGCAACGCGGCGCGCGGCCAAGCCTTCGTGGACGACATCGCCCGCGCCACCGCCCGCTTCCGCGAGTTGGGCGCCGAGGTGCTGGCCGAAGGCGTCGAGACCGGGGAACAGGCTGAGGCCCTCACCGGCATCGGCATTACCCTCGCCCAGGGATGGCTCTACGGCCGGCCGGTGCCGGCCGCGTCGATCCTATAGGCGGCCCTGGGCGCGGAGATGCCGGAGGGCGGCACCCAGGGTCCGGGCATCGGCCAAGCCGTCGTGAGCCCGCCCCTGTTCCGGGAACCCCAGCAAGCCGGAAAGTTGGCTGGTCGTCACGTGGCGATCCCGCCCCAGAAGCCGGGTGAAGAAGTTCGACACGTCCAGCGTCCGGATAACCGCCGGCGGAACCGGCAAGTCGTGCCAGCCGCAGTTGTCGGCCAGTATCGGCCCGTCGAGACCGTTGGCGACCAGTTGCACCGTTCCCGATCCCTCCAGGAAAGCGACGAAGTCGCCCATCGCCTCGGGGAACGGCCGGCCGTCGCGGTCGACCATTTCCTGGTCGATGCCGGTCAGTTCGATGAAATAGGTGCTGAGCCGGGGGTGGAGCCGCGGTCGCACCAGGGCCTGGAACGCCCCGGTCTCGGCAAAGCCGGCCGCCGCGTCCAGGCGGACGGCACCGATCTGCACCACCTCGCGGCGCTTGCCGGGCAGGGACCAGCCGCTCGCCATGAATCCTTCCCAGGTGGTAAACTCCAGGTCGAAGACGACCAAGGTGTCGGCGATCAGCACGGCGCGCTCCCTCTTGCACAGCCTAACCCGGCAGTGCGACAAACCCGTGACGCCTTCATAACGGCAGGAACCTCATCATGGCTAGCGAAACCGGCGATCCCTGGCTGCTCACCCCCGGCCCTTTGACCACGGCGGCGGAAACCAAGGGGGCAATGCTGCACGACTGGGGCTCGCGCGATGCCGCCTTCATCGCCATGAACGTCCATATGCGCGAACGCCTGGCGGGCATCGTCCATGGCGAGAAAACCCACGTCTGCGTGCCCTTGCAGGGCAGCGGCACCTTCGCGGTGGAGGCGATGATCGGCACCCTGGTGCCGCGGGACGGCAAGGCCCTGGTGCTGGTCAACGGCGCTTACGGCCAGCGCATGGCCCGCATCCTGGAGGTCCTGGGCCGCCCCTGCACGATCCTGGAGAACCCGGAGGACATCCCGTGCGACCCCGTGTCCCTCGACGCCGTGCTGGCGGCCGATCCGACCGTCACCCACGTGCTGGCGGTCCATTGCGAGACCACTTCGGGAGTGCTCAACCCCATCGCCGCCCTTGCCGAGGCGACGGCACGCCACCACCGCCGGCTGTTGATCGACGCCATGAGCGCCTTCGGCGCCCTGGAGTTGGATGCCCGTGCCGTTCCCTTCGACGCCGTCGCCGCCTCCAGCAACAAGTGCCTGGAAGGCGTTCCGGGGATGGGCTTCGTGGTGGCACGCCGCGACGTCCTGGAAGCGGCGGCGGGCAACGCCCATTCCCTCGCCCTCGACCTGCACGACCAATGGCGGGCCATGGAAGGAAACGGCCAGTGGCGCTTCACCCCACCCACCCACGTGATCGCCGCTTTTTCCCAAGCCCTTGACCGTTTCGAGGCGGAAGGCGGCGTGGCCGGGCGGCATGCCCGCTACGCGGCCAACTGCCGCCTGCTTGTGGAAGGCATGCGGGCGCTCGGTTTCGCGACCCTGCTGCCCGACGCGGTGCAGGCCCCGATCATCGTCACCTTCCGCATGCCGGCCGATCCGAAGTTCCATTTCCCGAAATTCTACGATGGCTTGAAGGACCGGGGCTTCGTCATCTATCCCGGCAAGCTGACGGTGGCCGACAGTTTCCGCATGGGCTGCATCGGCGCCCTGGGCGCGGCCGAGATGAAGGCCGCCCTGGGCGCCGTCGCCGAGGTGATGAAGGACCTGGGCGTCGTTTCCGGCCAGCCCTGAGCTATCCGGGGAAGGACTTGATCCCCACTTCCAGCCGTTCCCAGGAGCCTTCCGGGGGAAGGCCGAAGCGCAGCCAGCGGGGATGGTCGGAGAAACGGCGCACCCAGATACCCTGGCGGGCCAAGTGGGCGTGCAGATCCGGAGCCCGGTCGTGCGCGGTCAACACGAAAAGGCTGGTGCCGCCCAACACCTCCAGGCCCGAACGTTGCAACAGCGCATGGAGCTGTTCCATGGACAGCCGGAGGCGCTGGCGGGTGATGGCGATCCAGGTATCGTCCTCCAGGGCACCCGTGGCGACGGCCGCAGCCGGTCCGGAGACCGCCCAAGGCCCCAGCGCGCTGCGCAGGGCTTCCGCCATGTCCGGCCAGGCCAGCGCGAATCCGAGGCGCAGCCCGGCCAGGCCGAAGAACTTGCCGAAGGACCGCAGCACCACAAGACCCGGCAGGCCGGCCTGGGCGGCGACGCTGATTTCGGGAAGAGTATCGGCGAAGGCCTCGTCCACCATCACCAAGCCACGTCTTTCGGCCATCTGCTCCGTCAAGTCGAGGATGTCGGCAGGCCGAACGCGGCGGCCGTCCGGATTGTTGGGATTGACGATCACCGCGACGCCGGGTTGCGCGGCCTTGAGGGCGGCAAGTCCACCCACCTCGACCACCGTGTGGCCGGCGGCCCGCCAGGCACCGGCATGTTCGGCGTAGGTGGGGCTCAGAACGGCCACCCGGGTGCGGCCGACAAGCAGGGGCAGCCACTGGATGAGCGCCTGGGTCCCGGGCGCCGCAACCACCAGCGACGGATCGGCCACCCCATAGCAGCGGGCCGCCGCAGCCAGCAGCCGCATCGTGACCCCGGTATCGGGCAGGCGGCTCCAGGCCTCGGGGTGCGGCGGCAGGACCAGATAGGAATGGGGATTGATGCCGGTGGACAGGTCGAGCCAATCCTCGGCCGGCATGCCGAAGGCAGCCGTCGCGGCGGCCAGGTCGCCGCCATGATCGATGGCGGCGGCCGGACCCGGAGGTTCAGACGAAAGACCCGCCTCAGGGCTTGGGTCGCCAGTCACGTGCCAATTCCTCCCCCCGCTCCACCTCGAAGCGGCTCAGCCTCGACCGCAAGCGCCGCCGAGCCTCTTCCGGATCGAACTTGGAATCCAGAGCGCGCAGGCCTGCCGGGTCGCGGGCGGCGAGAGTGTACCACTTGTAGGCCTCGGTCGCGTCTTCTTTCATGCCCCAGCCCTCCTCGATCATGCCGCCCATGAGGAACTGGGCTCCAGAATGCCCCTGTTCGGCGGCTTGGCGGAAAAGCTCGATGGCCCGACCATAGTCGTGGGTCACTCCGCGGCCGTGGTAATATAGGCGTCCCAGTTCGAACCGCGCCTCGCGACTTCCGGCCTGGGCGGCGGCGCGGAACAGTTCCGCGGCGCGGATATAGTCGATTGGCATCCCCTCCCCGGCCACCATCATCCGGCCCAGGCGCGACTGGGCTTCGGCGCTGCCTTGCCGCAGGGCCTCCCGATACCACTTGGCGGCCTCCTTGACGTCTCTCGGCGCACCCAGGCCCTGGCGCAGAAGGTCACCCAGACGCACCCGGGCCTCGCGGTCTCCGGCCAGGGCATCGCGGCGAGTCGCATCGAAGCGGGCCACCGCATCGGCTTCCTGGGGCATCACGGGCGGCGACGCTTCCCGCGCCGCCTCCCAGGCAGCCCAGAAACTTCCCAGGGCGATGCCCGCCATCACCAGGGCGAGGAAAACGAGGCGCTTCATCGCGGGGAAATCAGCGGCTGTTGGGCAGGTTGTGGTCGTTCTCGCCCAGTTTCTGGGTACGCGGATCGAAGGGGTCCGGACGATCATAGCAGGTCACTTGGCCCAAGGTCTTGTAGCAATAGACCGGCGGCTTGGGGAACTTCTCGTCCTCTTCGCAATAGGTAAGCCCCTGGTTCGACCGCATGAAGGTACAGTTCTTGCCGCTCATGTAGGACACGACATGGTCCGTGATGGTCTTCTTGGAAACCATGACGCTGGCCACCTCGGCCTGGCCCAAGCCAGGTGCCGCACCGCTGGAGACCACGCCACAGCCAGTCACCACCATCAGGGCGAGCATCGCGAGGAGCCTCTTCATGGCGTCACCTTTCCACCGCATTATTCTACCATCTTGGGGGCCGATGGTAAAAACGGAGTTAACCATCCGCCGCGGCGGATCGCGGAAGTCTGAGCTGGTCCCCTCCTTGCTTCTTCCTTGGCGATTGGACAGGATGGGGTATGCGATGGTTGGTCATGGTGCTGGCTCTGGCTTGTCTATCGGCGTCTCCCGCCTGGGGCGAGGAGATCGTCGGGAGGCCGCGCGTGATTAACGGCAATATCCTGGAAATCGATGGGCGCAGGATCAGGCTGGAGGGAATTCTGGCGCCCGACGATTTCGGCGCCCGCTGCCAGTGGGAAGGCCGGGAGGTCAATGCCGCCACCCTGGCCAAGGAACGTCTCGAACAACAGATCGCCCAATGGGGCGACGGGACGGTCGTCTGCTGGACCGGGGGAGGGCCG
>JAMOBD010000018.1 GCA_039908345.1 Magnetospirillum sp. WYHS-4 | reverse complement strand
GCCCGTCGCCGATCCGGCTCCCGTCGCAGCGCCGTCGGCGCCTCCTCCTCCCCCGGCACCCGAACCCCAGGCGGCCGCCGTAGCGGCACCGGCTCCGAAGCCGGTGGCCGAGCCCGCCAAAGGCGGGGCCTACAAGGTACAGATCGGGGCTTTGCGCACGCGCGCCGAGGCCGAAGCCGAATGGAAGAAGCAGCAGAAGAACAACGCCGATCTCCTGTCCGGATTCGGCCTGACCGTGGTCGAGGTCGAGGTGGCCGGCAAGGGCACCTTCTATCGTATCCGCGCCGGCGGTGTGTCCTCGGAGGCGGCGGCCAAGGATCTTTGCACCAAACTGACCGCACGCAAGCTACCCTGCCTGGTGGTCAAGCCGGGGAACTGACGTGGGCCGCCCCCTGTCCCTGGTGGCCGGCTGTTCCGGTCCCGCCCTGACCGAGGCCGAGCGCCGCTTCTTCCGCGGCGCCGATCCCCTGGGCTTCATTCTGTTCCGCCACAACTGCGAAACCCCGACCCAGGTGCGCGCTCTCATCGACGATCTGCGGGACGCCGTGGGCCGCGCCGATGCGCCGGTCCTCATCGACCAGGAAGGCGGCCGGGTGGCCAGGCTCAGGGCTCCTCAGTGGTGGGAGGCGCCGCCCGCCGCCGCCTTTGCCCGCCTGGCGGATACGGACCCGGACTCGGCCCGCGAGGCGGCATTCCTTTCCGCCCGCCTGCTGGCCCACGAGATGCACGCCCTGGGCATCACGGTCGATTGCGCCCCGGTACTGGACATCCCGCAGCCGGGCGCCGACCCGATCATCGGCGACCGCGCCTATGGGACGACGCCGGAACGGGTCGCCGCCCTGGGCCGCGCCGCCTGCGAAGGCTTCCTGGCCGGGGGGGTGCTACCCGTCATCAAGCACATTCCCGGCCACGGCCGCGCCGAAGCCGACAGCCACAAGGAACTGCCGGTGGTCAGGGCCGCGCGGGCCGAACTGGAAAGGCTGGACTTCGCCCCCTTCAAGGCCCTGGCGGACATGCCCTGGGCGATGACGGCGCATGTGGTCTATACCGCGCTTGACGCAACCGAGCCCGCGACCACTTCCCGCCGGGTCGTCGATGGAGTGATCCGGGGCGAACTGGGTTTCAAGGGACTGCTGATTTCCGACGACCTGGCCATGGAGGCCCTGCAAGGCACCCTGCCCGACCGGGCCCGGCGGGTGATCGCCGGCGGCTGCGACGTGGTTCTTGACTGCAACACCGAAAGGAAACCCTTGGCTGCCGTCGCGGAAGTGGCCGCCGTCTGTCCACCCCTGTCGGATGCCGCCCAGGCCCGCCTTGCCTACGCCGAGTCCTTTCGCCGCCCGCCCGAGCCCTTCGACGTCGACGCCGGCAAATCCCGCCTGGCGGCCCTGCTGGGGACCATCGATCGGAATCCGTAGCGGCCGGGAGCCTTGCATTCCCCGCCATCCCCAGTCAAGTTCAGGCGGTCATGACCATCGAATCCTTCCTGATTACCGTCTCCGTCTGGATCGTTCCGGTGCTGCTGGCCGTCACCCTGCACGAGGCGGCGCACGGCTGGGCGGCGTGGAAGCTGGGCGACGACACCGCTTGGCGCATGGGCCGGGTCACCTTCAATCCCCTGCGCCACATCGATCCGATGGGCACGGTGATCCTGCCGGCCCTGCTGCTTCTGGCCTCGGGTGGGCAGATGATGTTCGGCTTCGCCAAGCCGGTGCCGGTGGCCTTCCATGCGCTGCGGCACTTCCGGCGCGACATGGTGCTGGTGGCGGCGGCCGGGCCGGGGACGAATCTGCTGCTCGCCTTGGCTTCGGCCGGTCTGGGCCACGTCCTGCCGCTGCTGCCCGGAGGATTCCTGCAAGGCTGGCTGGCCGCCAACATCCTGAATTCGGTTTGGATCAATTGCCTGCTGGCGGTCTTCAACATGATTCCCTTGCCGCCGCTGGACGGCGGGCGGGTGGCGGTGGGCGCGCTGCCGCCATTCCTGGGTCGGCACCTGGCGCGTCTGGAACGGACGGGCATCGTCATCCTGTTGCTGGCGTTGTTCGCCCTGCCCTGGCTGGGACACAGGATCGGCCTCGATCTGGACGTTTTCCCGTGGCTTGTCGGGGCGCCGGCGGAGTATCTTTCCGGCTTGGTCTTCCTTGCCATGGGAATGCGATAGCGTGGCCGGTCCCGACGATTTCGATAGCGAGCCTCCCCAGGACCCCGCCCAAGCCTTCGTGGTCAACGTCGAGGGCTTCGAGGGGCCGCTCGACCTGCTGCTTGCCCTGGCGCGCGACCAGAAGGTCGACCTGACCCAGATTTCCATCCTCAAGCTGGCCGACCAGTACCTGACCTTCATGGCCGAGGCCCGGCGCACCAATCTGGAACTGGCCGCCGACTATCTGGTCATGGCCGCCTGGCTCGCCTACCTGAAGTCGCGTCTCCTGCTGCCCGACCTGAGCGGCGGCGAGGAACCCTCCGGTGAGGAGATGGCCGCCGCGCTGGCTTTCCACCTGCGGCGCCTGGAGTCCATGCAGACGGTGGGTGCCGAACTGGTGGCGCGGACCCGCCTGGGCCTCGACTTCTTCCCGCGCGGCGAGGCGGAGAGCTTCGCCTCGGTCTACCGGACGGTCTACGAGGTCAGCCTCTACGATCTGCTCAAGGCCTACGGCGACTTCAAGCGGCGCACCCAGAAGGACACCCTGGAGATCGAGCCCTTCGACCTTTATACGGTGGAAGACGCCTTGCAACGCCTGCGCAAGCTGGTGGGCGCCACCCCCGACTGGCAGGACCTGGCGCGCTTTCTGCCGGAGGGCCTCAAGGATGGTTTGGTGGCTCGTTCGGCCTTGGCGTCGCATTTCAACGCGTCGCTGGAGTTGGTCAAGGAAGGACGGCTCGCCATCCGCCAGGACGGCCCCTTCCAGCCCATCTACTTGCGCGCCGCCACGCCTCCGGTTAACGGTAACGGCCAGCCATGAGCGAAACCGAAGGTACCTCTCCCAACCTGTTCGATCCCGATCCGCTTCGGCTGGTCGAGGCGATCCTCTTCGCCTCGCCCGAGCCGGTGCCCGAGCGGGCTCTCAAGGAGCGCCTGCCGGAAGGCAGCGACGTGAAAGCCCTGCTGGGCCGGCTGGAGGAACACTACGCCGGGCGCGGAGTCAATCTGGTGCGGGTCGGGGCCTCCTGGGCTTTCCGTACGGCGCCCGACCTGCGCCACGTGCTCAACGTGGATACCGAGGTCGCCCGCAAGCTCAACAAGGCGACCATCGAGACCTTGGCCATCGTCGCCTACCACCAGCCGGTTACCCGTGCCGAGATCGAGGAGATCCGCGGCGTTTCCCTGAGCAAGGGAACCCTGGACGCCCTGCTCGAAGCGGGTTGGATCAAGCCGCGCGGCCGGCGCGAGACGCCGGGCCGCCCCATGACCTGGGGCACGACCGACGGTTTCCTCGACCACTTCGGACTGGAAAGCGTCAAGGACCTGCCGGGCTTGGCGGAACTGAAGGCGGCCGGCCTCCTGGACACCCGTCCGGCCATCCAGGCCTACAGCGTGCGCGCCGACCAGACCTTGGCGCCGGTGGACACGGAAGCCCTCACCGTCGGCCCCGAGCACGACGAAACGTCGGCCGCCGACCCCACTCCCCTCGACCCGGACGGCGGGGGCTGATGCGCGGCCGTACCGGTCGCGTCATCGAACGATGGTCTTGGCCCGTGCGCTGATGTCGGTCTGGTCGCGCAAGCGGCGGGCCAGGATTTGCAGCACCCGGCGCACCACCATGTCGCTCTTGGACAGGCGCTGCTCGAAATCGGCGCGTGGCACCACGATGACCGTCGTCGGCTCGACCACGCGGGCGGTGGCGCTGCGCGGGAAGTCGTCCACCAGGGCCATCTCGCCGATCATCTCACCCTTACCGACGATAGCCACCACGGCCGTCTCGTCCTCGCCGATTCGCTTGGAAATCTCGATCCGACCGGACTCGATGATATAGGCCTCGATTCCCGGCTCTCCTTCGCGGAACAGGCGTTCGCCCGGACGGATTTCGCGCTTTTCCAATTCCGTCTCCTATTTCGCCAGGGCCTCGCCCATCGCCCGGACCAGGGCGCGGGCCGAAATGGGCTTTTCCAGGATGCCGGAAACCCCGGCCGCCATGGCCTTGGTCCGGTAGTCGGTCCGGGCGTATCCCGTCACCATGATCGTCGGGCAGGGGATTCCGTCACGCTTGAGCCCGCGGACGAAGTCCAGGCCGTCGGTGTCGTCCATCACCCAGTCCACCAGGATCAGATCGACGTTGTGGCGCGCCAGATGGGCCATGGCCTCGCGGGCCGTGCCCGCCGTGTAGACGGTGCCGACTCCGATGGCGGCCAGCACCGTTTCCACCAGGCGGGTGAAGTTCGGGTTGTCGTCCAGCACCAAAATCCGTCGCTGCGACCAGTCGGGCCCGTCGCCCCCAAGGCGCATGGCGGCGGCGCGGGCGATGGCTTCGCGATTGGCGGCGCAGTGCTCCCGCAAGGGGATGTCCTCCGCCTGGATGTGGCGGGCGAACCAGTCCTTCAGCAGGCGATGGACGTCGCCCAGGGAAACCTGGGCCGGATCGGCATGGAAACGCTGGCGCACGCCGTCCAGGCGCCGACAGAGTTCCTGATGCTGGTTGCGGTGCGCCGCCAAGCCCGGGTAGCCGCAGGCCTCCTGGAGGGATTCCTCGCGGCCGAAATGAAGCCGGACGTAGTCGTCGAGGCTGTTGAGGACGCTGCCTACGGTCAACGTTTCCTCGTTGGCGGCCACGCAAGCGGCCACCTGGTTCAGCAGGCTGATCAGCGTCCGGTGATCGGCATCGATGAAGGGAATGCCGATCTCCAGGTCCCTGTTCCATTCCACGCTTTCGGTCGCCACCCGGAGTTGTCTCCCCTGGTCAGTCGAACCGGCTCACGTCGCGCACCGCCCCCCTCGCCGCACTGGTTGCCATGGCGGCATAGGCCTTGAGCGCTGGCGACACCTTACGGTCTCTGGCCGCCGGTTTCCAGGCCTTGTTGCCCTTGGCCTCCATGGCAGCGCGGCGGCGTTCGATTTCCGCGTCCGGCACCGCCAGCCGGATGGAGCGGGCGGGGATATCGATCTCGATGACGTCGCCCGCTTCCACCAGACCGATCAATCCGCCTTCGGCGGCTTCCGGGGAGACGTGGCCGATGGACAGGCCCGAGGTGCCGCCCGAGAAGCGGCCGTCGGTGACGAGCGCGCAATCCTTCCCCAGGCCCATCGACTTGATGTAGCTGGTGGGATAGAGCATCTCCTGCATGCCGGGGCCGCCGCGCGGGCCTTCGTAGCGCACGATCACCACGTCGCCCTTCCCGACCTCGCCGGCCAGGATCTTGGCCACCGCCTCCTCCTGGCTTTCGCAGATCACGGCGGGGCCGGAAAACCTGAGGATCGAGGCATCCACCCCCGCGGTCTTCACGATGCAGCCTTCTTCCGCCAGGTTGCCGAACAGCACCGCGAGGCCTCCGTCCTGGGAAAAGGCGTGCCGGCCCTCGCGGATGCAGCCCGTCTCGCGGTCCAGGTCCAGATCCTTGTAGCGGCTGGCCTGGCTGAAGGCGACCTGGGTCGGCTTGCCGCCCGGCGCCGCCTTGAAGAATTCGCGCACCTTGTCGTCCTGGGTGCGGCGGATGTCCCAAGAGTCCAGCCCCGCCTTCAAGGTCGAGGCGTGGACGGTGGGCCGCCCGCCGTCCAGCAGGCCCAGGCGCTCCAGTTCGCCCAGGATGGCCTGGATGCCGCCGGCGCGGTGCACGTCCTCGATGTGGATGTCGGGAACGGACGGCGCCACCTTGCACAGGTTGGGCACCTTGCGCGACAGGCGGTCGATGTCGGCCATGGTGAAATCGACGCCACCCTCGGCGGCGATGGCCAGGATGTGCAGCACCGTATTGGTCGACCCGCCCATGGCGATGTCGAGCGCCATGGCGTTCTCGAAGCTGGCCTTGGTGACCATGCCGCGCGGGGTGGCGGTGGCGTCGCCATGCTCGTACCAGCGTTTCGTCAAGGTCACGGCGGTGCGGGCCGCTTCCAGGAACAGCTCCTTGCGGTCGGCGTGGGTGGCCAGCAGGGTGCCGTTGCCCGGCAGGGCGAAGCCCAGGGCCTCGGCCAGGCAGTTCATGGAATTGGCGGTGAACATGCCGGAACACGACCCGCAGGTGGGGCAGGAAGATCGCTCGTACTCGGCCACATCGGCATCCGCGACGGTCTTGTCGGCGGCCTTTATCATGGCGTCGATCAGATCGACCGCATGGGTTTCGCCCTTCAGCGTCACCTTGCCCGCTTCCATGGGGCCGCCGGATACCAGGACGGTCGGAATATTCAGCCGCATGGCCGCCATCAGCATGCCGGGCGTGATCTTGTCGCAGTTCGAGATGCAGACCATGGCGTCGGCGCAGTGGGCGTTGACCATGTATTCCACCGAATCCGCGATCACTTCGCGCGACGGCAGGGAATAGAGCATGCCGCCATGGCCCATGGCGATGCCGTCGTCGATGGCGATGGTGTTGAATTCCTTGGCCACCGCCCCGGCTCTTTCGATCTCGCGCGCCACCATCTGGCCCAGGTCCTTCAGGTGCACGTGGCCGGGCACGAACTGGGTGAAGGAATTGACCACGGCGACGATCGGCTTGCCGAAGTCTTCGTCCTTCATGCCGGTGGCGCGCCACAGGCTGCGGGCGCCGGCCATGTTGCGGCCGTGGGTGGAGGTGCGGGAACGATACTCGGGCATGGTCCTGGCCTTCCTGGGATCGAGAAAAGGGGTTCCCGTATATATACGCCGCCTCCCTCTCCTGCCTACCCCTTTGGCTTGGTTGTGCCATGTCGAAGCGAACAGCCTTGGGGATTATGCTGCAGAATCGAACAATCTGCGGGAGGAGAGGATGTCCATGAAATCACGATTGGGAGCGGGCCTTGCGGCGGCGATCCTGGCGGCGGCCTGCCAGGCGACGCCCATCTACAACCAGTACTACCACCAGAACACCGAGGAAGTGAACCGTCCGGCCCGCGCCGCGGCTGTAATGGGCATCGAACCGTCCGGCCTGCCGCTGGGCGGCCGGCTGAAGGTGGTCATCCCTTCCGACAAGTCCATCGTCGAGAAGGTCCTGGGCCCCATGGAGCGGGAACAGTTCGAACGCATGGACGCCACCAACCGGGCGGCGGCCACCGCAGGCGCGGTCGGGCAATACACGGCCAACTACCGGTTCATGGCCGACGTCCTGAAGAAGGCGGCCCTGTTCGACGAAGTGGCGGTGGAACGGGCCGATTTCGGCCAGGAACCGGACCTGGGGGGCTTCGACTACGTCCACTGGTTCACCGCCAAGGACGCAGGGCCGGACAGCTTCTGGATCAAAGGACGGAACGGGGCCGCCCGAGCGGTGCCGTTCCGCTTCGCCTCCAATGCAGCCAGCCCCGCCCAGACCATCAAGGACATCGGAAACCAGTACCGCGAGACGATGGAAGGGGCCTTCCGGGCGCTTGCCGGGGCCAAGGGATGATGCCGGTCCGGCGTCCTTCATCAAATCTCCGTGAACAAGGTGTGGAACTTGGTTGACGGGTAGGGTGGGGCATTCTATATCCAGGGGGACGGAAGCGGTTGGGATCAGTCGGTACCTTCCTCCCCCCCACCAAAGGACGACGTCCAAAACCCTGCCGCTTCCAAGGCTTCGGTTACCACTCCCAGGGCCGAAGCCAACAGCCAAGCGGGAGAGGCCTATCCCCCCCAGGCCTCTCCCGCAACTGTTTCCGGGGTTCCCTACAGCAGCGCCAGCACCACCGGCATGGTGGTCGCGGCGGCCAGGGTGGTGACGGTGACGATGCCGGCCATCAAGGGCGCGTCACCGCCCATCTGGCGGGCCAGGATGTAGGAATTGGGGGCCGTGGGTACCGCGGCGTAGAGCGTGGCGACGGCGGCGGTCAGGCCGTCCACCCCGAACGCCCGGCAGCAAAGCCAAGTCAGCGCGGGGATGGCGGCCAGCTTGAGACCGGCGACGGCGGCCACCGGGGCGTGGGCGGTCCGGGCGGCGCGCAGATCGAGGCCCGCCCCCACCGCCAGAAGGCCGAAAGGCAGGGAAGCCCGGCCCAGCAGATCGACGACCGTGCCTATCGGTCCCGGCAGGCTGGCGCCGGTGGCGTTCAGCAGCCCGCCGGCCAGGCAAGCGAGGATCAGCGGATTGCCGGCCAGGGGCTGGACCAGGCGCCGCAGCCCCCCCTGGGGTGTCGCGCCTCCGCCCGCGTAGTGCAGCAGGAACAGGACGCTGACGACGTTGACCAAAGGCACCACGGTGACGATGCAGACGGCGGCGAGCGTCAGGCCCGGCTGGCCGAAAGCCGCGACGATGGCGGCGATGGCGATGTAGGTGTTGGGCCGGATGGCGCCCTGCAGCAGCGAGGTGAAGGCCGGGCCCTCGCTGCGGAAAAGCCGTTTGAGCGGCACGGCCAGCCCCACGGTGAGCAAGATGGCCGCCGCCATGCCCGCCGCCATGGGCAGCACCGACAGCCCGGCCACGTCGGCTTTGGCGGTGCTGTGGACCACCAGGGCGGGGAAGAAGACGTAATAGGTGATCTTCTCGGCCGGCGGCCAGAAGGCCTCGGGCACGAATCCGCTGCGCCGCATCGCCCAGCCGAGCGCGATGAGCAGAAAGACCGGAACCAGGGCGGACAGGACGGAAGCCATCTCCTACCTCCCCATGAGATCCAGCGCCCCTTGCAGGATGTAGGCGGCGGCGGCGCGGTCGACGACTTCCTTGCGCCGCTTGCGCGACAGGTCGGCCTCGCCGATCAGGATGCGTTCGACCGCCGCCGTCGACAGGCGTTCGTCGAAGAAGGCGACGGGCAGGTCGACCGTTTCCATCAGGTTGGCGGCGAACTGGCGCACCGATTGGCAGCGCGGGCCTTCCAGGCCGTCCATGCCGACGGGCAGGCCCAGCACCAGGCCGCCCACCTCGAATTCGGCGATCAGCTTCGCCAAGTCCTGGGCGTCGCGGGTGAACTTGGTGCGCATCAGGGTCTTCAGGGGGCTGGCGATCATCCGCCTGACGTCGGAAAGCGCCAGGCCGACGGTCTTGCTGCCCACGTCCAGGCCCATCAACCGCCGTTCCGGCGGCAGCAGGCCTCCCATTTCCTTGAGGTCGACCACGGGCATGACGCGACAATAAGGACATTCCTGCCATCCCGACAGTGGAAATCGCCGCCGCGCCCGGTATTATTCCGGAGAAAATAAGAGGACCCTCGCGATGTTCCGGAACGCCGCCGCCCTGATTCTCATCTTCCTGGCTGTCGCCCCGGCGCGGGCGGCAGAGGACAAGACCCGCTTCATGGGCCAGGAGGTCAAGCCTCTGGAAGCCACCTTCCTGGTGGTCAAGGATTTCACCCTCAAGTCCCGCCCCGACAACGAGGGCAAGGCCGGCAAGGTGGTGGAAAAGGGCGAACGCCTGCGCGTGGTCGGCCGCACCCATCCGTCCGGCTGGCTGGCGGTGCGCGACGACAAGGGCAAGGACCTGGGCTTCATCCACGAATCGGCCACGGTGCCGACGATCTCGGGCAAGCTGCCCAAGGATATCCGCGCCAAGGCGGCCACGGGCGACGGCATTCCCTGCGAATACAACATCCATTTCGAGGGGACCACGCCCATCGAGGACGAGGCCTTCGAAACCGCCGATTACGAGGTCTGGTTCCGCTGCGACCTGGGCCAGAGGAAGGCCACCTTCCCGACCACCCTGTTCATCACCGAGGCACCCTACCAGATGGTGCGCGGCGGAGAATTCCAGATTTCCCTCGATTTGCTGGAACTGCGGGGCGAGGGGGACGACACGGTGCTGACCACCAATCTGTTCTATGACTTCGACAAGCAGCGGGTGCGCTACGACGGGGCTTCCCAGGACAAACTGGTGCAGGCTCCGGCGGAAAAGGAACGGACGGTCGCCGACGTGCCTTCCATCCTGACGGCCGCCGTGGAACTGACGCTGAAGTCCTGGACACGCAAGACCCTGTCCCTGGTCCGCCAGTAGGTCAGGCTTCCGGCCGCCAGGCATCGGCGATGTGGCGGGGCGGGCGCCAGGGTTCGACCAGCAGCAAGTCGAAGCGCAGGTCCTTTCCGCCCAGGGCCGGATGGCGGGCCAGGAACAGTTCGGCGGCCCGCTCGATGCGGCGGCGCTGGCGGGGCGACAGGGTTTCGGCGGCCGCTTCCCGGTCGGCGCGGGCCTTGACCTCGGCGAACACCACCAGCCGGCCGCGCCGGGCCACGATGTCGATCTCGCCCACCGGGCAGCGGAAATCGCGGGCCAGGATGGAAAACCCCTTGAGCCGCAGCCACCAGACGCAAAGGCCTTCGGCCAGCCGGCCGTAGCGGAAGGCTTGCCGACGGGCTTCCGTCACCGCTCCGCTTCCTTCTTCAGTTCCAGGGCGCGGGCATAGACCTGGCGGCGCGGCAGGTCGCTGATGCCCGCCACCCGATCGGCGGCATCGCGCACCGAAAGTTCGGCCATGGCGTCGCGCAGCCAGCCGTCCAGGTCGTCGGCGGCCGGAGCCTCCCTTTCGCCCGAAGGCGGACCGATGACCACCGTCACCTCGCCCTTGGGCGGCCCGGCTTCGGCGTAATGGGCGGCCAGGTCGGCCAGGCCGCCCCGGCGCACTTCCTCGAACAGCTTGGTCAGTTCGCGGGTCACCGCGGCCTCGCGGTCGCCCAGCACCAGGGCCATGTCGGCCAGGGATGCGGGCAGGCGGGACGGCGATTCCATCAGCACCAGGGTGGCGGGGATGGCGGCCAGTTCGGCCAGGGCCTTGCGCCGGGCCGTGGAGCGGTTGGGCAGGAAGCCGGCGAACAGGAAGCGGTCGGTGGGTAGTCCGGCCAGCACCAGGGCGGTCAGCACCGACGAGGGGCCGGGCAGGGCGTTGACGGCGATGCCCGCCTCGTGGCAGGCCCGCACCAGCTTGTAGCCGGGGTCGGAAACCAGCGGCGTGCCGGCGTCGGAAACCAGCGCCAGGCTTTCACCCTCTTGCAGGCGCCGGACGATCTGCGGCCGGGCCCGTTCCGCATTGTGTTCGTGGTAGGCCAGCAGGGGCCGGCGAATGCCGTGGATGGCCAGCAGCCGGGCCGTGACCCGGGTATCCTCGCAGGCGATGGCGTCGACGGTCCGCAGCACCTCGAGGGCCCGGAGGGTGATGTCGCCGGCGTTGCCGATGGGCGTCGCCACGGCGTAGAGGCCGGGCGGCAGTTTACTCGCGGGCCCGCCGGAGGTAGTCTCCGGGGCCTGACGCCTGGGTCGAGGCGGATTGGATCGAGGAGTCACGGGGTTCCATGTTCGGAATGTTGAAATCCTGGCCTTTGCGCGCCATCGCGGCGGCCGCCCTTTTGGCGGTGGCCGCCTGTCAGTCTTCCCAATCCCAGCCCGCAAGGCAAGACGTTGGTGGTCCGGTCCTCGAATCGGCCATCCCCAACTTCCCCTGGCCGAAGGACGGCAAGGGGAAGCCGGCGGTCTCCGCGCCCGCTCCGGCGGCGACGGTCAAGGCGATTCCCGTGCCGCCGCCGGCCAACGGCAACGGGGGCGGAACCGTCAGCCTGCCGCCGGTTCCCTCGGGCTATGGGGCGCCGAACGGCATGGCGGGGATGTCCGGCATGACGGGCATGGCGGCCCTTTCGGTCCCCGCGCCGGCCGAATCGCCGCCCAACGCGCCGGGCCCCACCCGCGCCGCCCTGCTGCTGCCCCTGTCCGGTCCCAACGCCTCGCTCGGCAAGGCCATGGCGAACGCCGCCCAACTTGCCATGTTCGCCTTCGCCGACAAGAATTTCGAACTGCTGCCCGTCGATACCCAGGGCACGCCGAACGGCGCCGAGGAAGCGGCCCGCCGGGCGGTGTCGGGCAACGCCACGGTGATCCTGGGCCCCCTGCTGGCCACCGAGGTGAAGGCGGTGGCGCCCATCGCGCGGGCGGCCGGGATTCCGGTGGTGTCTTTCTCCAGCGACCGTTCGATCGCCATGGAAGGCGTCTACACCATGGGCTTCCTGCCGCGGGCCGAGGTCCGCAAGGTGACCGAATATGCCATCTCGCAAGGCCTCGGAGAATTTGCCGCCTTCGCTCCGGACAACACCTACGGCCGGGCGGTGGTGGAAGCGTATCGCATTGCCGTCGAGGCGGGCGGCGGCAAGGTGGTGAAGGTCCGCTTCTACGACCCCGGCACCGCCGACCATACGGCCGCCATCAAGGAACTGGGCGACTTCGACCGGCGCCGCGCGAGCCTGTTGGCCGAGATCAAGAAGCTGGAGGCCAAGGGCGACGAGGTCTCGCTCCGGGCCCGCGAGCGCCTGAAGAAACAGCAGACCCTGGGCGATCCGCCCTTCAAGGCGCTGTTGGTGGCCGAAGGCGGCAAGCGCCTGCAGTCCCTGGCCGCCATGCTGCCCTACTACGACATCGATCCGGGCGCGGTGCGCATGCTCGGCACCGGCCAGTGGGACGAGCCGGGCCTGGCTTCCGAACCGGCCTTGGTGGGCGGCTGGTACGCCGCGCCCTTGCCGCAGGAACGGGCCGCCTTCACCGGCGAATACGAAAGCTCCTTCGGCGGCAAGCCGCCGCGCCTGGCGACGCTGGCCTACGACGCCACCGCTCTTGCGGCGGTGCTGGGCCGGGTCCAGGGCGGCGGGCGGTTCTCCAAGGCGGCGCTGACCGATCCCAACGGCTTTTCGGGCCGGGACGGCATCTTCCGCTTCCTGCCCGACGGCACCAACGAACGGGGCCTTGCCGTGCTGCAGATCGAACGCGGCGCCCCCAAGGTCCTGAGCCCCCCGCCCACCACCTTCGAGGCCCAGGCCCACTGAGCGACTCTTTGAACAGTGGCTCTGGGACAAGGTGCGCTTGGGCACTGGTGCCCGATTTCGGACGGGAATGGTGGGCCCGGCAGGACTTGAACCTGCAACCAGACCGTTATGAGCGGCCAGCTCTGACCAGTTGAGCTACGGGCCCCACCGCCGCGATTGATAGCACCGGCCGGGACTCACTTCCAGATCGGCTTTCCCGTTCCCGGCAATCCGTAAGCCGCCCATTTGCGGGTCACTTCCTCGATCACGGTTTCGTCCATGCGGATCTTGCGGCCCCATTCCCGGTGGGTTTCGGGGGGCAGCTTGGCGGTGGCGTCGATACCCAGCTTGCTGCCCAGCCCCGATTCGGGCGAGGCGAAGTCCAGGTAGTCGATGGGCGTGTTCTCGATCACCGTGATGTCGCGCGCCGGATCGACGTTGGTCGACAGCGCCCAAATCACGTCCTTCCAGTCGCGGGCGTCGATGTCCTGGTCCACCACGATGACGAACTTGGTGTACATGAACTGGCGCAGGTACGACCACACCCCCAGCATCACCCGCTTGGCGTGGCCCGGATAGGCCTTCTTCATCGAGACCACCGCCACCCGGTAGGAACAGGCCTCGGGCGGCAGCCAGAAATCGACGATTTCCGGGAATTGCTGAGTCAGCAGGGGCACGAAGACGTCGTTCAGCGCCTCGCCCAGCACCGCCGGTTCGTCGGGCGGGCGGCCGGTGAAGGTGGACAGGTAGATGGCGTCCCGGCGCATGGTGATGGCGTCCACCGTGAAGACCGGAAAAGGCTCCACCGAATTATAGTAGCCGGTATGGTCGCCGTAAGGCCCTTCCGGCCCCGTCTCCGACAGCGAGACATGGCCTTCCAGCACGATTTCCGCTTCCGCCGGCACCTGCAGGGGAATGGTCTTGCAGTCCACCAGATCGACCCGCTGGCCGCGCAGCAGGCCGGCGAACTGGTATTCGGACAAGGTGTCGGGCACCGGCGTGACGGCAGCCAGGATGGTTGCCGGATCGGCGCCGATGACCACCGCCACCGGCATGGGATCGGTCCGCCCGGCCTTCCAGCGGGCGAAGTGCTGGGCCCCGCCGCGATGGGCCAGCCAACGCATCAAGGCGGTGTTCCGCCCCGTCACCTGCATGCGGTAGATCCCCAGGTTGGCGACGTCGCGCTTGTCGCCTTCGGGATCGGGGCCGCGGGTCACCACCAGCGGCCAGGTAATCAGGGGCGCCGGTTCCCCTGGCCAGCAGGTCTGAACGGGCAGGCGGGCCAAGTCCACTCCCTCGCCGGTCAGAACCACTTCCTGGCAGGGCGCTCGCGAGGTCGAGCGGGGCTTCATGGCCAGCACGGTCTTCAAGAGCGGCAGCATCTCCATGGCTTCCCGCCAACCGCCCGGCGGTTCGGGCTGGCGCAGGAAGGCCAGGGTCTCGCCCACTTCGCGCAATTGGGCCGGCTCGCGTCCCATGCCCCAAGCCACCCGCTCCACGGTGCCGAACAGGTTGACCAGGACGGAACGGCCGTAGGAATCACCCCCCGGGGCCACCACATTGGTGAACAGGACCGCCGGTCCCTTCTCGGCCAGCAGCCGGGTCTGGATCTCGGTCATTTCCAAATGGGGCGACACGGGAGCGGCGACTCGGACCAGTCGTCCCGACGCTTCCAGCCGCGCCATGAAGTCCCGCAAGGATGTGTAGGCCATGCCTTCGTCTCCGTTCCCCGGCCAACGCTTCGGATCACCTTACGACCTTGGACATTGGGCGGCAAACCGATTGTTTCCAAACCCGAAAAGGGCTACGCTGGCCCGGAATGAAGCGCGAAAGACAGCAGGGAGCGGTTGCCTTGACTGATACCGAAACTTCCCGCGACGCGCGCGAGGCGTGCGAGGCTTATCGCCGCCTGATCGAGGTCGGGGTCGCCCTGGCGGCCGAGCGCGATCCGGACAGCCTTTTGGAGCGGCTGCTCGCCGAGGCCAAGGGCCTGACCGGCGCCGACGGTGCCACGGTCTTCCTTCGCACCGAGGACAATCGCCTGAAATACGCGGCGATGCAGGTCGAGTCCCTGAACGTTGCCCTGGGGGGGAGATCGGGGCGGACCATCGGCTTCGCGCCCTTGCGTCTCTACGACGACAACGGCACGGCCAACACCCGCAGCGTGGCCACCCATGCCGCCCTGATCGGCGAGACCATCGCGATTGCCGACGCCTACGCATCGGCCGATTACGACTTCGCCAGCGTCAAGGCGACCGATCAACGGTCGGGCTACCGTACCAAATCCATCCTGACCGTGCCGCTCAAGGACCACAAGCAGGATGTGATCGGTGTCCTGCAGCTGGTCAACGCGCGGACCGGAGGAACCGGCGAGCCGGTGGCCTTCGATCCCGTCCAAGCCATGCTGGTGGGAACGCTCGGAACGCAGGCGGCGGTATCGCTGGAGAATCTCCTGGTCTTCCAGCGCATGATCTCCACCGGCCTTGCCCTGTCGGCCGAACGCGACCACAACCGCCTGATGGAGCGTATCCTCCTGGAGGCCAAGGCGATCTGCAACGCCGATGGCGGCACCCTCTACCTGCGCACCGAGGACAACCGCCTCAAGTTCGAGATCATGCGCACCGATTCGCTGAAGATCGCCATGGGCGGCACCACCGGCAAGCCGATCGGCTTCCCGCCCCTGCCCATGTACCGCGACGAGGAGCAGAAGGACGCCGACGGCAACTCCAAGGTCGCCCAGGTCGCGAACCACAAGAACATCGCCAGCCACGCGGCGCTTACCGGCAACACGGTCAACATCCCCGACGCCTACGAGGCCAAGGATTTCGATTTTTCGGGCACCAAGAAGTTCGACGAGGGCACGGGCTATCGGTCCAAGTCCTTCCTTACCGTGCCGCTGAAGAACCACCAGGGCGACGTCATCGGCGTGTTGCAGCTTCTCAACGCCCGGGATCGCTCCAGCGGCGAGGTCGTCCCCTTTTCCGGCGAGGTCCAGCCCCTGGTCGAGGCCCTGGCCAGCCAAGCCGCCGTGGCTCTCGACAACCAGCGGCTCATGGAGGCCCAGAAGAAACTCTTCGAGGCCTTCATCGCCCTGATCGCGACCGCCATCGACGCCAAGTCTCCCTATACCGGCGGCCACTGCCAACGGGTTCCCGAACTCAGCATGATGCTGGCCCGCGCCGCCAACGGGGTGGGCGACGGGCCCTTCGCCGATTTCCGGCTCAGCGACGACGAGATGTACGAGCTGCAGATCGCCTCGCTGCTGCACGATTGCGGCAAGGTCACCACGCCCGAATACGTGGTCGACAAGGCCACCAAGCTGGAAACCATCTACAACCGCATCCACGAGGTACGCACCCGCTTCGAGGTGGTCAAGCGCGACGCGGTGATCGACTATCTGCGGGCACTGATCGACGGCAAGGGCGACCCGGACGAACTGCGCCAGCGGCTGGAAGAACGGCTGAACACCTTCGACGAGGACTACGCCTTCGTCGCCGAAAGTAACGTCGGCGGCGAGTTCATGGCCCCCGAGAAGGTGGAGCGCCTGAAGCGCATCGCCCAAACCAAATGGACCCGGACCCTGGACGACCGCATCGGTCTGTCGCAGGCGGAATTGGAGCGATTGCAAGACTTCCCGGCCCCCGAGTTGCCGGTGGAGGAGACCCTGCTGTTCGACCGGCCGGACCATATCATCAAGCGGTCTTCGGGGATCAAGGTCGACTGGGGCAAGCACGGCTTCAACATGAAGGTGCCGGAAAACTCCTTCAATCTGGGCGAGGTCTACAACCTGTCCATCGCGCGCGGCACCCTGACCGAGGAAGAGCGCTTCAAGATCAACGACCACATCGTCCAGACCATCATCATGTTGGAAACCCTGCCTTTCCCGCGGCATCTCGCGCGGGTGGCGGAATACGCGGGCGGCCATCACGAAATGATGAACGGCAAAGGCTATCCGCGGGGCCTGACCGGCGACAAGATGTCGATTCCCGCCCGCATCATGGCGATCGCCGACATCTTCGAGGCGCTGACGGCCACCGACCGTCCCTACAAGCCCCCGAAGAAGCTGTCGGAGGCGATCAAGATCATGTCCTTCATGAAGAAGGACGGGCACGTGGACCCGGACCTGTTCGCCTTGTTCCTGAAGACCGGGGTCTACAAGGACTACGCCGAACGCTTCCTGCGCCCCGATCAGCTGGACGAAGTGGACGTGGACAAGGTCCTCAACCCCCCTCCGCCGCCGCCTCGCACGGACGACGGTGCGAAGAAGCCGGCCTGAGAAAGGGGGCGGTCCTTCAAAACCCCTCCGCCAGCACCCGGTCTGGGGGATGGTGGCCGTCGGCCCAGGCACGGATGTTGATCAGCACCCGCTGGCCCATGTCGAGACGACTTTCCACGGTGGCCGAACCCATATGGGGTAGCACCACCACCGTATCCAGTCGCAAGAGCCGTTCGTCGACTGCGGGTTCCTCCTCGAAGACGTCGAGCCCGGCCCCCGCCAGATGACTTTGTTCCAGGGCGCGGATCAGCGCCTTTTCGTCGATCACCTCGCCGCGCGAGGTGTTGACGACGTAGCAATGCGGCTGCATCAGCTTGAGCCGGCGCTCGTTCAGCAGATGATAGGTCGCCGGGGTGTGCGGGCAGTTCACCGAAACGATGTCGACGCGCGCCAGCATCTGGTCCAGGCTATCCCAGTAGGTGGCTTCCAATTCGGTTTCCACTTCGGAATGGACCCTGTTGCGGTTGTGGTAGTGGATGGACAGGCCGAAGCCGCGGGCCCGGCGCGCCAGGGCTTGGCCGATGCGGCCCATGCCGATGATGCCGAGCCGCTTGCCGTTGATCCGCCGGCCCAGCATCCAGGTGGGCGACCAGCCCGACCAGTCGCCGCGCCGCATGACCCGGTCGCCTTCGACTAGCCGGCGCGGCACCGCCAGGATCAGCGCCATGGCCATGTCGGCGGTGTCCTCGGTCAGCACGTCGGGCGTATTGGTGACCAGGATCTTGCGTTCGCGCGCCGCCGCCAAGTCGATATGATCGACTCCGGTGCCATAGTTGGCGATCAGCTTCAGGTCCGGGCCGGCGGCCTTGACCATCGCCGCGTCAATTCTGTCGGTCAGGGTGGGGACCAGGACCTCGCAGGCTCCCAAGGCCTCGACGAGTTGGGAACGCGCCATCGGCTTGTCGTCAAGGTTCAGCCGGACGTCGAACAGCTCCATCATGCGGGTCTCGATGGGCGACGGCAGCTTGCGGGTCACCACCACCCGGGGTTTGCGCAGGGTCATGAGAGATCCTTCCTTCCGGCTTGCGGCATGTCCATTAAGCCGATGTTAAGGGCGAATCTGCTGTAATCCGTCAAGAATCTTCGTTTGGGGCTGGTATCGAACGCTCATGACCGCGAAGCGGCTGCTTTCCCTTTGCCTGGCAATTCCGTTCCTGATGGCCGCCGCCCCCAAGGGCGAAAGCGGCGGCGACGGGCCGTCCGGGTTGCCCGTGCCGCGCTTCGGCAGTCTCCGGGCCGACGAAGTGAACATGCGCACCGGGCCGGGCATCCAATATCCCATCGAATGGATCTACAAGCGCCAGCGCCTGCCGATCGAGGTGATCGCCGAATACAAGACTTGGCGACGCATTCGCGACTGGGAGGGCGCGCACGGCTGGGTGCATCAAAGCATGGTCGCGCTGCAGCGTACCGTGATCGTCACCGGCAAGATGCGTATCCTGCGCGCTGAACCGGACGTCAAGGGCGCCGCCGTCGCCAAGTTGGAACCCGGCGTCGTCGGGATACTCCAGGAATGCCCCGACGCCGCCGGCTGGTGCAAGGTCGACTTCGCCGGGCACGTGGGCTGGCTGCGCCGCGTCGATTTCTGGGGCGTGCATGCCTCGGAAACGGTGAAGTAGCCTCAGGCCCCCATCAGCTTCTTGCGCAACAGGTCGTTGACCATCTGCGGATTGGCCTTGCCGCCGGTAGCCTTCATCACTTGGCCGGTGAACCAGCCCAGCAGCTTGTCCTTGCCGCCCCGCACCTCGTCCGCCTTGTCTGGATTGGCGGCGATCGCGGCGTCGATGGCAGCCTCGATGGCGCCGGTGTCCGTGACCTGCTTCAGGCCCCGTTCCTCGACGATACGGCCCGGCTCCTGGCCGGTTTCCACCATGATCTCGAAGATGTCCTTGGCCAGGCGGCCGGAAATGGTGCCGTCGGCGATCAGGTCGATCAGCCGGCCCAGATTGTCGGCTCCGACCGGACTTTCCGAAATGGATTTGCCCAGCCGGTTGAGCGCCCCGAACAGGGTGGAAATCACCCAGTTGGCCGCCTGCTTGGCATCACGGCCCTTGGCCACCTGCTCGAAGTAGGCCGCGGTTTCCCTTTCCACCACCAGGACGCTGGCGTCGTAGGGCGTGAGCCCGTAGTCGCGCATGAAGCGTTCCTTCTTGTCGTCGGGCAGTTCCGGCAGGCCGCTACGGATGCGGTCGACGAAGTCCTGGGTCAGAATCAGCGGCAACAGGTCGGGATCGGGGAAGTAGCGGTAGTCGTGGGCGAATTCCTTGGCCCGCATGGACCGCGTCTCGCCCTTGGCGGCATCGTAGAGACGGGTTTCCTGGACCACCCGGCCGCCGTCCTCGTAGACGCCCACCTGGCGTTCGGCCTCGTGCTCGATGGCCTGCATGACGAAGCGCACCGAATTCACGTTCTTGACCTCGGCGCGGGTGCGCAGGCCTTCCTCGCCCACCTTGCGCACGCTGACGTTGACGTCGCAGCGCATGGAGCCTTCCTCCATGTTGCCGTCGCAGGTCCCCAGATAGCGCAGGATGGAACGCAGCTTGCGCAGGTAGGCGCCGGCCTCCTCGGGACTGCGGATGTCGGGCTTGGAGACGATTTCCATCAGGCAGACGCCGGAGCGGTTGAGGTCGATGAAGCTGCGCCGGGGGTCCTGGTCGTGCAGGGACTTGCCGGCGTCCTGTTCCATATGCAGGCGTTCGATGCCGACGGCGCGCGAACTTCCATCCGGCATGTCGAGAACGATGGTGCCTTCACCGACGATGGGCTGCTGGTACTGACTGATCTGGTAGCCCTGGGGCAGGTCCGCGTAGAAGTAGTTCTTGCGCTCGAACACCGAGACCAGGTTGATCTTGGCCCGCAGCCCCAGGCCGGTGCGCACCGCCTGTTCGATGGTGTATTCGTTGATTACCGGCAGCATGCCGGGCATCGCGGCATCGACCAGTGAAACCTGGGTGTTGGGTTCGGCCCCGAAGTCCGTGGCGGCGCCGGAAAACAGCTTGGACCTGGAAATCACCTGGGCGTGGACCTCAAGGCCCACTACGATCTCCCAGTCGCCGGTCTCGCCCTTGACGATATAGGTCATGTCAGAAGCCCTCCGGGCGCGCGGTGAACTCGGCCGCCGTCTCGATGGCCTGGGCGGCGCGGAACAGGGTTTCCTCGTCGAAGTCGCGCCCGATCAACTGCAGGCCCAGGGGCAGCCCCCGCGAATCCAAGCCCGCCGGCACCGAAATCGCCGGCAGTCCCGCTAGGTTGATGGGAACGGTGAAGACGTCGTTCAGGTACATGGCGATGGGATCGTCCATCTTCTCGCCGATGGCGAAGGCGCCGGACGGCGCCGTCGGCGTCAGGATCACGTCGCACTTCCCGAAGGCTTCCTTGAAGTCGCGCCGGATCAGGGTGCGCACCTGCTGGGCCTTGCGGTAGTAGGCGTCGTAGTAGCCGGCCGACAGCACGTAGGTTCCGATCAGGATGCGGCGGCGCACTTCCTTGCCGAAACCCGCCCCACGGGTGTTCATGTACATGTCGTCGAGGGTCTCGCCCGGTACCCGGAGGCCGTAGCGCAGGCCGTCGTAGCGCGCCAGGTTGGACGAGGCCTCGGCCGGCGCCACGATGTAGTAGGTGGCCAGGGAGTACTTGGTGTGGGGCAGGGATATCTCCATCACCTCGGCGCCCTGTTCGCGCAGCCATGCGGCCCCCTTCTGCCAAAGGCCGTCGATGTCGGCCCCCATGCCGTTGACCACGTATTCCTTGGGAATGCCGATCTTCATGCCGCGCACGCCCATGGCGAGCGCCTTCTCGAAATCGGGCACCTCGACCGGGGCCGAGGTGGAATCCTTGGGATCGTGCCCGGACATGGCGGCCAGCATGATGGCGGCGTCGCGCACGCTGCGGGTCATCGGGCCGGCCTGGTCGAGGGAGGAGGCGAAGGCCACGATGCCCCAGCGCGAGCAGCGGCCGTAGGTGGGCTTGATTCCGACGATGCCGGTATAGGCGGCGGGCTGGCGGATGGAGCCGCCGGTATCGGTGCCGGTGGCGCCCAAGCAGAGCCGGGCCGCCACCGCGGCGGCCGAGCCGCCCGACGATCCGCCGGGCACCAGGTCCTTGCCGTCCTTACCCTTCCAGGGGCTGACCACGTTGCCGTAGTAGCTGGTGACGTTGGCCGAACCCATGGCGAATTCGTCCAGGTTCAACTTGCCCAGCATGACCGCCCCGGCGTCCCGCAGCTTGGCGGTCACCGTCGATTCGTAAGGCGGCTTGAAGCCGTCCAGGATGTGGGAAGCGGCGGTTGTGAGCACGCCTTCGGTGCAGAACAGGTCCTTGACGCCGACCGGAATGCCTTCCATTGCTCCGGCCTGGCCGGCGGCGCGGCGGGCGTCCGATGCGCGCGCCCGCTCCAGGGCGACGTCCGGGGTCTCGGTGACGAAGGCGTTGAGGTGTCGGGCGCGGGCCATGGCGTCCAGGTGGGCCCGAGTCAACTCGACGGCGGAGAATTCCTTTTTCGCCAGCCGGTCGCGGGCCTCGGCGATGGTGAGGTCGGTCAACTGGGTCATGGGGCCTACTCCACCACCTTGGGAACGCAGTAGAAGCCGTCCTGGACCTCGGGCCCGTTGGCCAGCACCTTGTCCTGGCAGTTGCCGTCGGTCACCGCGTCGTCGCGGCGCGGCAGGCCGACGTCGGCCACCGAGGCCAGCGGCGGCACGCCCTGGGTGTCGACCTCGGAGAGTTGTTCGACGAAATGCAAGATGTTGTTCAACTCGCCCACCAGGGGCGCGAGTTCCTCGTCCGGCACGCGGATGCGGGCCAGGAACGCGATCTGCTTGACCGTGTTGGTATCCAGCGACATGGCGCCCCGCTTTCAGGTCTGGAAATGGCGGCGGAAGGTAGCATCCCCGGCAGAGCGGAGCAAGCCGGGGGCGATAGGGGTGTCGCCGACATGCCATGTCGCCGCCGCCCGGCCTCCGGCCAACGGGAGGCAGTTCAGCCATTTCATCGGCGTCGGAGATGAGCAAGGAGGCCGGCCAAAGGAAAACCCCGGGGACATGGTCCCCGGGGTTCCCGTTCGTGTCTTCGGCCAGACGACTTAGTAGATGTCGTGCTGGGTATTGTAGACGTTGAACTTGCCGGTCGGGGTGATGATCTTGGGATCCTTGATCACCGCCTTCTTGGCACGGGTCTTGTCGTCCAGGACCACGATCGCGGACGGATCGGTCTTGCCCGCCCAGACGGAGAACCAGACTTCGTCGCCGCCCTCGTTGTACTCGGCATGGACGGCGCGCTGCACCGCCTTGGTCTCGCCCAGTTCGGCCATCTTCGAGATGTTGATGGTGGCCGGACCCTTGTCGAGGTTGGCGAGGTCGTAGACCGTGACCGACTCGGCCGCTTCGCGCTCGGGCATCAGCGGGGCGTCGGCCCACAGGTTCTTCGACTTCGGGTGGGTCTTGACGAACAGCGAACCGGAACCGTGCATCTTCAGCTCGGCCACGACCTTCCAGGCGCTGTCCTTGTGCTTCTCCGGATCGGTGCCGATCAGGGTGATCACGTCGGCGCCGAGGTGGGAGGTCGCCCAGACCGGGCCGAACTTCGGATGGTTGAAGTTGGCGCCGCGGCCGGGGTGCGGCTTGGGCTTGGTGTCGACCAGGGCGGCGAGCTTGCCTTCCTTGGTGTCGACGACGGCCACCTTGTTCGAGTTGTTGGCGGCAACCAGGAAGTAACGCTTGGAAGCGTCCCAACCGCCGTCATGCAGGAACTTGGCGGACTCGATGGTGGTCTCCTTCAGGTTCTTGATGTCGGAGTAGTCCACCAGCTTGATCAGGCCGGTTTCCTTCAGATTGATCACCCACTCGGGCTTGATCTGCGAGGAAACGATCGAGGCGACGCGGGGTTCCGGGTGGTACTCGCCGTCCACCGTGGTGCCGCGGGTCGAGACGATCTTCAACGGCTCGAGGGTCAGGCCGTTGAGAACGGCGTACTGCGGCGGCCAGTAAGAGCCGACGACCGCGTACTTGTCTTCGTAGCCCTTGAACTTCGAGGTATCGACCGAACGCGCGTCGATGCCCACCTTCATGGTGGCGACGGTGGTCGGCTTGTCGTACCACATGTCGATCATGTCGAGACGGCCGTCGCGGCCGATCACGTACACGTAACGGCCGGAGAACGACAGGCGCGAGATATGCACCGCGTAGCCGGTCTTGACGATACCCCAGATCTTCTTCGTATCGCCGTCGATCAGGGCCACTTCGCCCGTATCGCGCAGCGTCACGGAGAAGACGTTCTTCAGGTTGACCTTGCTCTGCGGCGCGGTCGGACGCTTGTCCACCGGCACGTGCAGCTTCCAGGACGCCTTCATGTCCTTCATGCCGAACTCCGGCGGAATGTCGGCCGGGGTCTGCACGTAGGTAGCCATGTTCTTGATTTCATCCTTGGTCAGGATGTCATCGAAGTTGGGCATGCCACCCTCGGTGCCGAGAGCCAGGATCTTCTCCAGGCGCTGCTGACCGAGCTTCATCGAGTTCGCCGGCTCCAGGTTCTTGCCCGTGGCGCCCTTGCGCAGGGTGCCGTGGCAACCCGCGCAGCGCTCGAAGTAAACCTTGGCGCTGGCTTCCTTGGCCTCCTTGGACATGGTGGGCGCCGCCGCGTCTTGGGCGTAGGCCGTCCCCATGGCCAAGGGCAGGCTCGAAAGGATCAGGGCATTCCGCAATGCCTTCAACATACCTCTCCTCCTCCTCCTCTTAAGTCGACAAAGGACCCCCGCGCCCTTCCGACTAAAGTATGGGCGCCAAGCGTCTCCATTGGAAAGCATGCCTCCCTTCAGGGCGGCTGTCCAGCAACTTCTGCAAGGATTTCCGTGGCTTGACCTAGATCAAGCGCAATAAATCAGGTCGGCGTCACATTCAAATTGTTTCAAACCAAAGGCGGTCCAGGATTCTACGGATCGACCGTTCCGGTCCTGTTTTCCCTGGGAGGAAACCGGGATTCGAAGCGGCTTCGCCACGGAGAGGTCCGGAATGGTCCTTACGGCGTCGAGGCGCTTCCAAGGGCCGGGGTCCGGCTCGCCACAAGGGCCATCGTACCCCCGGCCGACAGGGCCAGGGCCAGGGCGGCCAGGATAGGCCACCATTCGTCCGGACGCGCCGCCCCGCAGAACAAAATGACGCCGAACAGGGGCAGGTCGAGAAAGTGGGCGGCTTGGCCCAAGGGCTGGCGGACCCGGCGGCGCACCTCCGGCGTCAGCTCGGAGCCAAGGTTCCGGGCCAGGCGCAGGCTGCGGCGGAACTGGATTCGGGTGACCGTGTTGCCTTCGACGAACTCGAACAGGAACAGTGCCCACATGCCGGTCAGCCAGGGTTGGTCGAAATAGCCGACGCCCAGGAGGGAGACCAGCAGCAGGCCGCTGCCGGCGAGCAGGAGCGCTCCGGGCAGCGCCAGGGTGTCGTAGAAGACGGCCGTGTACCAAGTCGCTTCGGCGAAGCGGACGGGATCGGCGACCCGCCAGGACCGCAGTTCCGAGACGAAGACGGCCAGCAGCCCCCCGCCCAACAGTACGGCACCGCCCAGATGGGCGAAGCGTAGCCAGAGGTAATAGTCGGCCATCCTAGCCCTCCTTGCGCCCGAGGGACGGCTTGACCACGCCCAGGACCACCGCCGCCACGGCCAGCAGCAGGTTCAGGGCGCCGAAGGCCGATTCCCGGCCTTTGAGGGCGGCGAATCCGCCGATATCGCCAGCCCGCGCCGCTTCCAGCAGCGCCGCGGCGGTGGGCAGCATGACGGTGAAGGCCGAAAGGGCGATGAGCGGCAGGGCCAGGGCATGGAGCGCCAGCCAGCGTTGGCGGGCGGGGTGCAGCCGGCCGCGGATCGCCAGGGCCAGGCCGCTGAGAGCCAGCAGTCCCAGGCCGGGCAGGGTCAGGCCCCTGGTGGCGACCTCGATGGCCTGGCGTCCAATCAGCATGGCGGCCGGATCGCTGGCCGATCCGGGCACGAATCCCTGCGCGATATGACCCAGGATGCTGCCCAGGAACATCGCCAGGCCCAGCAGGTGCAGGACCTTCAGGGTCTTGGTTATCATCTATTCTTCCTCCAGGCGGCGGCGCAAATCGCGCAGGAGGCCGGCCGCCGCCGCGAGCCGCCCACTGCCCAGCCCCTGGGCCACGCGGTCGGCCCAGACGGCTTGGCGGCGTTCGATTTCCGCCAGGGCGGTGCGGCCCCGTTCGGTGGGATCGACCAGTTTGGCCCGGCGATGGGCCGGGTTGTCGCGCCAGGCAAGGAAGCCTTCGGCGACCAATTCGTTGGCCACCCGCTGCACGGCCTGGCGAGTGAGCCCCATGGCACGGGCGATGCCGGAAACCGTCCGCGGCTCTTCCGCCAAGGCCCCAAGGACCTGCCAACGCGCACTGGTCAATCCCAGGTCGGCCACCAACCGATCCCCGGCCGCCAACAATCGTCCGTTCAGCCGGAATGTCTCCAACAACAGATCGGTAAAAGCTTCGCCCTCGTCCGAACGCACCATAGCCCTGCCTCCCTGATACGACAGTACATTGTCATAGTGACAGCATAGAGTCAATATTCATCGCGTCATACATGGCGTAACCGGTGAGTGGCTGCCCTCAATCTGGCGACGGGGTCGATGCCAATGCGTTGTCGGTGATATACGACATGATCCTTTACGGATACCGTGCATGTGTTCCCGATCAACCTCCTCCGGAGGGCACGGACGAACACGAGTTCGCTGCCGTGTAGTACGGGACCGCCTTACGGATCGAGCGGCGCCAGGTGGCCCTCGATCTGCCGGGAATGGCCGCGGAAGAGGGCGACGATCTCGCCGGCTTGGTTGGTGACCGTGACGTCGCAGACGCCGCTGCGGCGCACCAGAACCGTTTCCACCGCCTCGGCGGTCAGGGTGTCGCCGATCTTCGCCGGGCCGACGAAGGTGATGGTGCAGTTGGCGGCCAGGGCGATACGGTTATGCGAGTTGCAGGCGTAGGCGAATGCCGTGTCCGCCAGGGCGAAGGTGGCCCCGCCGTGGCCTATGGCGGCGGCGTTGCTCATGTCCGGGCGCACCGTCATGGTGCAGCGGGCGTAGCCGGGGTGGATTTCGTCCAGCTTCACCCCCAGGTGCCTGGCCAGCAGGTCGCCTTCGCCGATGAAACGGCCGACCGCATCGGCCGTTTCCTGTGCCTTGGTCATGGGAATTCCCCCTCAAGCCTGGTCGAGGACCGTATCCCAATACAGGAAGTCGGACCAGCCTTCATGCAGGTAGTTGGGCGGGAAGGCCCGGCCATGTTCCTGCAGCAGATGGGCGCTGGGCGGTTGGGGCGGCCGTTGCAGGACCATGCCGACTTCGCGCGGCAGGCGGCTGCCCTTGCGCGAATTGCAGGGCGCGCAGGCGGCCACCACGTTGTTCCAGGTGGTAAGCCCCCCGCGCGAGCGCGGCACGACATGGTCGAAGGTCAGGTCCTCGCTGGCAAAGGGCCGGCCGCAATACTGGCAAGCGAAGCGGTCGCGCAGGAAGACGTTGAACCGCGTGAAGGCCGGGCGCTTGGCGGGAGCCACGTATTCCTTGAGCGAGATCACGCTGGGCAGGCGCATCTCCCAGGACGGCGAGCGGACCACCCGGTCGTATTCAGAGACCACCGCGACCCGGTCCATGAAGACCGCCTTGACGGCTTCCTGCCAGGACCAGAGCGAAAGGGGCAAGTAGGAAAGCGGACGGAAGTCCGCGTTCAAGACCAGGGCGGGATAATGCTCTCCGGCCGCCATCGGGCGTCAGTCCCTCCTTAAGCTTGGCGGAGAATACTATATCTTGTGGGGAATTGCCAATTCCTCCCCCAATGAAATTTTCATGGCGCGCCCCTTGCCTCGGCGGAAAAGACGGGGACAATGCCACCCCATGACTCCTTGCTCCGTCGTCACCCGTTTCGCCCCCAGCCCGACCGGCTTTCTGCACCTGGGCCATGCCCATTCGGCTCTGTTCGCCTTCGAGACGGCGCGGGCGGCGGGCGGCCGCTTCCTGCTGCGCATCGAAGACATCGATCCGGGCCGCTGCCGGCCCGAGTTCACGGAAGCCATCTTCGAGGACTTGGCTTGGCTGGGACTGGAATGGGAGGAGCCGGTGCGCCGCCAGTCGGAGCATCTGCACGACTATCGCGCCGCTCTCGCCCGGTTGGAAGGCTTGGGCTTGCTTTATCCCTGCACCTGCACGCGCAAGGAGATCATGGACGAGATCGCCCGCGCCCCCCGCGCCCCCCACGGGCCGGAAGGCGTCCTCTACCCCGGCACCTGCCGCGGCCGGCCGATGGCGGCCGGGAAGGAAGCGGCGCTACGCCTCGACATCGCCAAGGCGCTTGCCCTGGCCGGGCCGCTGACCTGGCGGGACCGGGAGGCGGGCATCGTCCGGGCCGATGCGGCCCTCTTCGGCGACGTGGTGCTGGCCCGCAAGGACGTACCGACCAGCTACCACCTGTCGGTCGCCCTGGACGATCACCTGCAGGGCGTCTCCCTGGTCACCCGCGGAATGGACCTGTTCGAGGCTACCCACGTGCACCGCTTGCTCCAGGCCCTGCTGGGCCTGGAGGTGCCCGGCTACCATCACCATCGGCTGCTGGTGGGTGAGGACGGCCGCCGCTTCGCCAAGCGCGACCGTTCGCTGGCGCTGCGCTCCCTCAGGGCTGCGGGGCATTCGCCGCAGGAGGTACGGCGGATGGTGGGATTTTCGATGTGATACATGACCTCTTGGCCGGTCTCGGGCGGCCAATGAGGCCAGGGTGATCTGAAGGGGAACGAACCTGCCCGTCCTGCCCGCCGATTGCGGGCGCAAGGCCCGCGCGCCCATCACGGCCGCCATGCCTGCCGACGCCCCGTCAAGGGAATGGGCCACGGATGATGGGGTGGACGGTCCCTGCTCACCGGCGTCGTAATGCGCCAAAGTGGTCGTTTGGAAGCAGGCCATCGAGGGGGCCGTCCATTGCGGCGAGGCGAGGTCATCAGGTTTTTCAGCAAGCTGGGGCCGTGTCTGGTGGGGATGGAGGCGTGTGCGTCGGCGCATTACTGGGCGCGTGAGGTCGTGAAGTTGGGGCACGAGGTGCGGCTGCTGCCGCCGGCCTACGTCAAGCCTTGGTGCCAAGGTAAAACTCCAGTGGTAGCAAGGATTTGGTCTCCGGAGCCTCGGCGCTCGTCAATCCCGGCGACGTCAGTGGTGGGGAGGTGGATCGAACGGATTGATCACCGAGACACCGGTCGGGGTGAAGTCGGAAACATTGCGCGTTGCCACCGTCAGGCCATGTTCGAGCGCGGTGGCTGCGATCGTCAGGTCGAGCCCCTTGTTGCCAGTCCGGTGAGACAGGCGTCCCCATCGGCGGGCGACAGCCACGGTGACCGGAAGGACGCGTCCCTCATAGGCGCGCAGCACCACGTCCAGCCAAGCAGCAAGGTCATCGGCGAAAGGTGGGTTCATCTCACGCTGCCGTTTGATGCCACGTTCGATCTCGCCGATGGTTACCACGCTGACGAACAAGTCCTGGGAGCGGACCTTGGCGATCCACGCAACCACGTTGGGATTTCGCTGTTCCTGCCGTTTGCGCAGTTCCGAAAGCACGACCGTGTCGAGCAGGAACATCAGAATCCGGTCTCCCGCATGCGGCCGTCGAGACGGTCGAACTCACCGCCATCGGTCGGCATGGACAGCAGGTGATCGGCGAAAGTCGGGACCTTCAGATGCTCCAGGTGACGCAGCCGGGCGTATTCGTCGGCCGCCAGGACGACGACGGTCGGCTTGCCGTGCTTGGTCACCGTTTGCGGCTCGCCGTGGCGGGCTGCCTCGACGACCTCGCTGAAATGGTTCTTCGCATCTTGTACTGACCAAGTCGGCTCGGCCATGACGACACATTCTGGCTAGAAATTATGTCCAGAATATGAGAGGTGCCACGGCCGGAGTCAAGCCTATTCCCCCGGACCTCTTCGGATTGCCATGAACGGCCTTCCCCATCTTGCCTCCCGCCTGCTCGGGACGCCGCTGAAGGTCGCGCATCCCAAGCTGGACGTCATCCTAGGCGTGCTCGGGCCCCGGCTGAGTGGCGGTGCCCTGGAGCCCCTGGATATCGGCGCCGCGCTCGGCCGGCAGTTGGAGATCCCCCGGGAGGGCATCGCCATCCTGCCGGTCCACCGGTACCCTGGTCAGCCGCTGTTCATCCTGGTGCCACAGGTCACCGTCAGGAAGCGCCTCGACGTGGTCGCCGCCGCCGACAAGTGGATCGCCGAACTGCCCCGGCTGGTCGCCCGAAACTGGCGGGGGCGGGGACGCTGAGAGGTCAGCCTTGCAGCGACTGGGCCACCATCTCGGGATTGCGGGCGATCACCCGGAGGTAGGCGCGGGCCGTGGTGTCGGGCTGCTTCCGGCCCTGCTCCCAATCCCGGAGCGTCCCCACCGGAATGCGGTATCGGGCCGCGAACCGGCCCTGCGACAGTCCGGTCGATGTCCGGATGGCCTTCACGTCCACCGGCAGGATCTCGGGGGCCAGGTTCGGATCTGCGGCGATCTGGCGCTCGATCTGCTCGTCCGTCGTCGCGTCCACGGCGGCCCAGTCGGTCTTCGCCAGGGCGGCCTTGGTCATTTCAGGCGTGATCTTGCGGGTCATAGGCTCGTCTCTCCCTCGAGTTGGCGCGGCGAAGGGAAATGATGCGGCGGACTTCGCCGCGGTCGGTGAACACACAGACGAACAGGCGTCCGGCGATCCGGCCGTACGCGACCTGACGACGTTCGCCATAGTCCCGGCGGTCATCGTCCGCCACATGCAGCAAGTCCTCGAACGGCAGCGGAGCCAGAGCCAGGGAAAGACCCCGCTCCGCGACGTTCGGCTCTTCCTTCGCCTGGTCGAACTCATATTCCACACCGTCATTATACGGCCAAGCCGTATGTCATTCAAGCGCGGCATACGGCTCGGCCGCACGGCCCAGGAAATCCACCATGACCAGTCGTGAGGCAATCCTCTCGGCGCTGTTCGAGCGCCTGCGGACGATCACATACGCCAATTGATCGATGTTGCGTGCCCTCCAAGAGGTTCAGGATCAGCGTCCTTCGAGGCCCTGAACAAACCCCATGTCGTTGGAATGCTCGGCGGTGCATGCTTGTCACGTACCAGCCCGGCCTCAAACTTCAGCGTATCGCCCAGCGTTTCCGCCAGAACCTCTTCGTCTTCGTCACCAACCGTGCCAACCCGGCCACCAACAACGGCTCCGAGCAGGCGCTCCGACCCCGCGTCATCTTCCGCAAGGTCACCAACAGTTTCCGATTCCGAGGGGGCGCAGGCCTTTACGCCAACGTCAGGTCCGTCCTCGAAACCGCCCGACGACGAGGCATCGGCATCCCGCGCGCCATCCGCCTCACCCTCGACGGAACCGCCCTGCCGGCGGCAGCGTAGCTACGCTCCACCAGCGGGGGGACAATTACTAATTTTGCGTGTGCGTTTTCGGCATTCATAGTCATTGCCGCAGTCAATAATGAAAGGCATGTCTTAACTTTTTTCTCCATCGGAAGCATTCCTTTTCCCGAGCGCCCTTGGCAGGCCGGGCTGTATTTGTTTAGACAGATTCCCGCTGAATTCTAGCCCGTATTGCCCGGATAGATTGCCAACTCGTCCATACTTCCCGTAAAAATAGACCGGCTCATGACTCCTGGAAAGTGCCGAACCGCGTCGAGCGGAATGGAGACTAGGTTCAGACTCGCCTGGGAGAATAAGTTTTTGGCGGGCGCCTGCTCTAAAAAGGTCGTTCTCCGACGTCGGCTGCCCGGTCCGGGCATGCCTGCTATCGCAAAATGGGGCCCGCTTTCTCGAATTGGTCCTTTTCCCCCGATTGTCAGCTTCGTGACGGGAGGCTATGCTCCGCGTCCCGATTTTCATTGGACTTAGAGGAATTCGTATCATGGCGTTGTCCAAGGACGAGGTCGAGCTGTTCCACAAGCGGGGCTTCCTTGTGTTCAAGGGCTTCTTCGGCGCGGACGAGATCAAGAAGATCTCCGACTTTCTGGACCGCCTGCGCGATACCGACGCGCAGGAAGGCAAGGAGGCGAAATACTACGAAAAGAGCCCGGTCAACGGCGAGACCGTGCTGGTGCGCGTCGAGAACCTGTTCGGCGGCCTCAACCCCGATATCGAAAAGATCATGATCGGCGACAAGGCCAAGGCCATCCTGACCGACCTGTTCGGCGAAGCGCCGGTACTCTTCAAGGAGAAGGTGAACTTCAAGCTGCCCGGCTGCCGCCCCGACAAGCTGCATCAGGACCAGGCGGCCGGCTGGAACGCCTACAGCAAATTCTTCATCAGCATGGGCATCGTGGTCGACGCCAACCGCAAGGAGAACGCCGCGCTGAGCTTCCTGTGCTCGGGCAACTACAAGAAGGAGCTGATGGGCCCCGAGTGGCAGGTGCTCACCCATGACGACCCGCCCTACAAGCCCGAGGACGAATACATGCTGATCGAGGCCGATCCGGGCGACGTGATCTTCTTCGATTCCTACGTGCCGCACGGCTCGCCCTCCAACACCAGCGCCAAGGGCCGGCGCAACATCTTCCTTACCTTCAACCGCGCTTCCGAGGGCGACATGCGGATGCGCTACTATACTGACAAGTGGAAGAACTACGCCCCCAACAAGGCTTCGGAGGCCCGCGCCGACGCCAGCTACCGCGTTTGATCCGACGTCCCCGCCCCATCCCGGCCAGGCCGCCGGGGTGGGGCGGACATCGGCCCGGTTCCCAACTTCCGGTTGGCAGGGTACACTGCCGCCATGATCGTCGAGGACCAATCCGCCGTCATCGACTTCCTCTCGCGGCCCGAGGCCTTCGGGGTCCGGGAATGGCGCGTGGAAAGAATCGATACCCACATTTCCAGCATCTTCCTGCTGGGCGATCGGGCGCTCAAGCTGAAGCGCGCCGTTGTCTACCCCTATCTCGACTTTTCGACCCCCGACCGGCGCCGCCGGTTCTGCGAGGAAGAGGTAACGGTCAATCGCCGCACCGCGCCGGGCATCTACAAGGGTATCCTGCCGGTCGTGCGGCGCGCCGATGGCAGCCTCGCGCTGGGCGGCGAGGGCGAGGTGCTCGACTGGGTGGTCGACATGGCGCGCTTCGACGACAACAACCTGCTCGACCGCGTCGCGCAGCGCGGCGGCCTCGACCGCCGTCTGATGGGCGGCCTGGCGGAAGCGGTGGCCCGATTCCACATGGAGGCCGAGGAGCGCCCCAATCGGGGGGGCAAGCTGGGCCTGCTGGGCGTCCTCAAGGGCAACGCGGCGGCCTTCGGGCAGCTGCCGCCCGGCTTGCTGGACACCGCCAAGACGAAACGCCTCGATCAGGCCTGCCTGGAGGCCCTGGACCGCTGGGGCCCGGGCCTGGAGGCCCGGCGCCGCCTGGGTAAGGTCAGGCACTGCCATGGCGATCTGCACTTACGCAATATCTGTCTGATCGAGGGGCGACCGGTCCTGTTCGACGCCATCGAGTTCAACGACGACTTCGCCGACATCGACACCTTCTTCGACCTGGCGTTCCTGCTGATGGACCTTGACCACAGGCGACTCCGCGGGCTGGCTTGCTTCCTGATGAACGAGTACCTGGACATCACGGGAGACGGCAGCGGCCTGCCTGCGCTGCCCCTGTTCCTCGCGCTCCGCGCCGCCATCCGCGCCCATGTCAGCGCCACCGCCGTGGGCACCATCGCCGACATTACCGAGGTCGCACGCCTGCGCGGCGAAGCGCGCGCCTACCTGGACGCAGCCTTGGCCTATCTGGCACCGCCCGCCCCCCGCCTGGTGGCGGTCGGCGGGCTGTCGGGCAGCGGCAAATCCCGCATGGCCCGCGAGGTGGCGCCGTTCCTGGGCGCGGCACCCGGCGCCCGCGTGCTGCGCACCGACGTCATCCGCAAGCGGCTTCTGGGCGCCAGCCCCCTGCAGAAGCTGCCCAAGTGGGGCTATGCCAGCGACATCACCCAGCAGACCTACCATGTCTTCGAGGAGGCGGTGCGCGCCACCCTGAAGGGTGGCCATTCCGTGGTGGCCGACGCGGTTTTCGCCAAGCCGGACCAGCGCGACGCCATGGCGCGCATCGCCGTCGACGTCGGTGTCGAGTTCCACGGCCTCTGGCTGGAAGCCCCGCCCGACGTCATGCTGGAACGGGTGGAGAAGCGCATCGGCAACGCCTCGGACGCCGACGCCGAGGTGGTCATCATGCAGCAGGGCTACGATCTGGGACCCATCTCCTGGGCAAGGGTGGACAGCAGCGGACCTCGGGAGCAGACTTTAAGCCAGGGATCGAGGATTCTGGGATTGCGCGCCATGCAGGAAGGACACCGGAAATGACCATCAAGACCATTCTCGTGCCGGTCAACGGCACCGCCGATTCCCAAGTCGCCCTGGAAACCGCCATGACCCTGGGGCGCGACCTGGCGGCCCATGTCGTGGCCTTGCACGTGGCGGCCGACGCGCGCGATGCGCTGCCCTTGCTGGGCGAGGGCATGTCGGGACCGATGATCGAGGATATGATCGACATGGCGGCCCGGGAAATCGCCATCCGCAAGGCTCGTGCCCGCGAGATCTTCGATACCTTCGTCGGCCGTTATCGCGTTGCCTTGGACCGCGAGGCGCCGGGTCCCGGAGACCTGTCCGCCGAATGGGCCGAGACGACCGGGCCCGAGGACGGCGTCGTGGCCCGGCGGGGCCGGATGGCGGATCTGATCGTGGTCGGCGGATCGGCCAAGGACGACATTGCCCGTGCCTTGTCCCTCAACGCCGCCCTGTTCGAGACCGGCCGCCCGGTCCTGGTGGCGCCAGGCACCGCGCCGACCATGATCGGCCGCCATGTGGCGGTGGCCTGGAACGGCAGTCCGCAGTCGGCCCGCGCCGTGGCCGCCGCGCTTCCGCTCCTGCGCAGAGCCGACCGGGTGACGGCGCTGGCCGCCGGCCGGGTGGACGAACCGGGTGCCTCCCTGGACGATCTGGTGGCCTATCTGGCTTGGCACGACATCGTTGCCGACGCTTGGTCTCTCGAATTGGGCCCCGGCCAGGATGTGGGAACGGTGATTCTCGATCATGCGGCGAAGGCGGAGGTCGACCTGCTGGTCATGGGCGCCTTCACCCATAGCCGCATGCGGGAATTGATCCTGGGCGGCGTCACCCGCCATATGCTGGAAAAGGCAGCCGTTCCGCTGTTCATGGCGCACTGACCAAGGCAATGAGATAGACCAGCCCGAACAACAGCGGCTGGTGGAGCATGTAGACGGCCAGACTGTGACGGCCGAGCCAGGCCGGGGGAATCAGGAAGCGGGGAAGGCCGCCCGTGGGAACGAGGTTCCACCGCCCCGCCGCCGTCCCTAGCAGCACCCAACCCACCCAGGGGAACAGGGGAACGTAGTCGACCGTGCTCGGCCGCAGAGTCGCCAGCCCCAGCCAAAGCAGGGCCGGCGCATCGAAGATCGGTGCGGCGAACAGCCAGGGTGCGGCCAAGCAAAGCAATCCCCCCGCCACCGCCGTCCGCGGAGAGCCGCGCAGAAAGGGTAACGCGGCCAAGCTGGACAGCGCGATGCAATGGAGGATGCCGAAGAACACGTATTGCGCCGGGAAGGCCGCCCAGGTGGCAAGCGTGATGATCCCCGCACAGGCGGATACCAGCCCCAGGCGACGCAAATAGCGCGCCCGATTCGCCCCCGCCCGCCACCAAAGCGCCAGACCGATCCCGACGATGAACAGGAACAGGGCGGCGATGAAGCGGGGATAGAAGATCCAGGCCGGGGCGCTGAACAAGGGGATGTCGGCCAGACCGAAATAGACCAAGTCCCAGGCCAGATGGTAGCTGGCCATCAGCAGCAGGGCCAACCCGCGCATCACGTCGAGGAGCGGCAGCCGGGAAGGGGAACCTTGTCCATCGGTCACGGCGCGATCCTGCCACAAGGGACGAAGGAGATGATAACGAAAAGGCCCGCCCCTTCGAAGGGCGGGCCTTGCGTCGATGACGAAGTGCCGGACTTTATTCGCCGAGGCCCATCTGGATGTAACCGGTCGGGCAGACGTCCTTGCAAACGTGGCAGCCGATGCATTCCGAATATTCCGTGAAGACATAGCGGCCGACGGCCCGCTCCTTGGTATTGTGGCGCTTCACGGCGGTCTGCGGGCAGAAGATCATGCAATTGTCGCATTCGAAGCACATGCCGCAACTCATGCAGCGCTTGGCCTCGTCGACCACCTGGGCGTCGGTAAGGCCCTTGGTGCGTTCCTCGTAGTTGCCAAGAACGGTGTCGGCGGAGATCTTGATCTCTTCCCGCTTGTTGCGGTCGACGAACTTGAAGTGGCCGAGGAACAGTTCGTGGTGGGTCACGATCTCCTTGGTGGAGCGATCCTCGTAATTATGGATGGCGAACTTGGCCGCCGAGGTGCCATGGACGTTGCCGCCCTTGAAGGCTTCCGGCTCCAGCTTGCGCTGATGCAGTTCCTCGAGCAGGTTGAAGTGGTGCTTGTCCACCTTGGGACGGATGGGCACCTCGCCCTGGGCGAGAAAGACGTCGATCTGCTCGGCGGCGATGGAGCCATGGCCGATGGCGGTGGTCAGCAGGTGTGGACGGATCACATCGCCGCCGGCGAAGTGGCCGGGCGCGCCCTTGACTTGATAGGCGGCCTTGGTGTCGATGGCGACGAACCCGCGGCCGTTGTCCATGGCTTCCAATCCCTCCATGTCGCCCGACTGGCCGATGGCGGCCACGATCAAGTCGGCGTAGAGGTTGAATTCGGTGCCCTGGCGGGGAATCGGCGTCATGCCGTCCATGTCGCACTCGCACATCTTGAGGCCCTTGGCGCGCCCGGTCTCGTCCTTGAGAATTTCAAGGGGCATGACGCTGCCGCGGATTTCGACGCCTTCGCACATGGCGTCCTCGCGCTCGCGTTCGGCGGCCATCATGCCCTCGACCGGGAACAGGGACGTCAGAACCACCTCGACGCCTTCGCGCCGGCCGCTGGAGGCGACGTCATGGGCGGTATTGCCCCAAACCACGTTCTCCGGGCGGTCGCTCTCGCGGGCGTGGTGAATCGCGCCGATGCGGCGCGCCACCGAAGCCACGTCGATGGAGGTGTCGCCGCCGCCCACCACGATCATGCGCTTGGTGGTGAACTGCAGGCGGCCTTCGGCGAAGGCCTTCAGGAAGGCGACGCCGGACACGCAGTTGGGAGTGCCTTCCCAGCCCGCGATCGGCAGCCCGCGGCCCTTCTGGGCGCCGATGCCCCAGAACACGCCGTCGAAGTCCTTCTTGAGCTGGTCAAGGGAAATGTCTTTGCCGACGCGGGTATTGAGGCGGACCTCGACGCCCAGGTCAAGGATGCGCCGGGTCTCGGCCTCCAGGACGTGGGGGGGAATGCGGTAGTTCGGGATACCGAACTCCATCATGCCGCCCAGCTTGGCATTGGCTTCGAACAAGGTAACCTTGTGGCCCTTCTGGCGCAGGAAGTAGGCCGCCGACAGGCCGGCCGGACCACCGCCCACCACCGCGACCTTCTTGCCGGATTCCTTTTCCGGCTTGGGCAGGGCGAGCTTGTTCTCGATGGCCCAATCGCCGACGTACTGTTCCACCGCGTTGATGCCGACGTAGTCTTCGACCTCGTTGCGGTTGCAGCCCGACTGGCAGGGAGCAGGGCAGACGCGGCCCATGATGGCCGGGAAGGGATTGGCTTTGACCATGCGCTCGAAGGCGTAGGCCTGCCACGGACGGCCGTCGGCCGGCTTGTCCTGGCCGCGGGCGATGGCGAGCCAGCCGCGGATATCGTGGCCGGAAGGACAACTGCCCTGGCAGGGCGGCGTGCGGTGGACGTAAGTGGGGCACTTGTAGGAAAAGCCCGATTCCAGGACAACCTCGGTCAGGTCGTCGTAGGTGTTGTCACCCTTCTTGAAGCGCAGATAGGTATGGCCGCCGCGCTGGCCGGCATCCTGAATCTTGGCATCCATCGGCACGCTCCTTCTTGTCCTCCTGCGGCTCCGGGGGAACGTGGGTTCGCCCGGCCTCCGGTTCCGGGCGGAGACTATATTAGGCAGGCCTAATACAGTAAAGACGGAATATGCCCCCCGGACGCGATTTTCGCCTTGTGCACCGCACAATTCCGCCGCATTGCGGTATGGACGATCAGGCTGGCCGGTGGCGCCACCAGGCCTGGGTGTTGATTGAGAAGATGGGCTGGTAGTGGCGCACGGTCTTGGCCTCGACGGCCTGGGGAATCTGGTTGTCGAGCAGCCAGGTCTTGCCGTCCAGGAAGACCACCAGGACGGCATGGCCGATCTTGAGGTTGAGATCCTGCACGGCAACGACGCGCAACTGGTCCGGCTTGAACCCCAGCTTGAGCAGGGAGATGAACTTGGCGATGGCGTAGTCCTCGCAATCCCCGTACTTGGAGAAGAATTCCCCCGGCGTCGACCAGAAATCCTTCTGCCCCCAGTTGGGTTCGTCCTCGGTGTATTTCGCCTTGTTCATGAACCGGTTGACCTCGATCATCTGGGTCTGGCGGTCCTGGTCGAGCTGGCCGCGCAAAAAGGCGGACCAGTCGTCGTAATGGCATTTGGTGAACTTCTTCGACTCGCAGCCGCCCTTCTGCGCCTCGGCCGCCTCCTTGGTGAAGCGCTCCAGCATGCCGGTCCATTTGTTGAAGGCCGACAGATCGGAGGAGCGGGTTTCCACCGTGTTGAAGAAGCTGGGGGCGGGAGCGGAGGGCAACGGCGGCGCGGCGTCGGCCGGCCCCGCCCGTCCCGGTACGGGAACGGCGGCAAGGAGGGCCATGAAGAATGCGACGGCAACCCGCATGGACGGCATGGTAACCCCGCCTCGCTCGTCCGACAAGGCCATGCCTGGGGCCGTCACCCCTTCGGCGCGAGGGAGAATTCCAGGTTGCGGCCGGCGGCGACAGCAGCCTGAGCGCAATCGCCGATCACGGTCAGGATGGCGGCGCGGTGGGGATCGGCGTCGTCCTTCAGGTAGCCGCAAAGTGCCGCCACATTGCCCGATTCTCCGGGAATGAAGGTTGCCTTGCCCTCGGTCATCAGGCCAACCAGAATGCCCCCCAGGCACCCGCCGGCCTCGCGGATGCCGACCCGGTCCTCGGGCATCTCGACGGTCCCCAGCCAGTCGACCAGGGCGAAGCAGGTGTCGTTGAACGCCTGGAGGTCCATGCCAGCCACCGCCCGGGTATTCGCCTCGGTCCCGCTCATGCCGTCTCCCCCTTCCTCTGCTGTGCAATGTCTGACAGAAAGTCGGACGGGAGGAAAGCTCTATCGCAACGGGCCCGCGACCATCCCGAGGGCCACCCGCAATTCCTCGTGGCGGGAGAAAATCCGGCCTCACGAAATTGTGAGACGGATGTGATGAGCGTCGCGGCGCAACTCAGTGTAAAAGAGTCCTCAACGACCCGGCCGGAGGCGCTCCTCCCCTCCCCCCCAACGCCTCCGGCCCCCCCTCCTCTCAGCGCTGAAGCCGGGTTCGACGACCCGGCTTTTCATTTTGCGCCCGCCTTACTTGCGGCCGCGCAAGCTCATCAGATAGGCGACGATGGCGTCGATGTGGGGCAGGGCAAGCTGGAAATCGGGCATCTGGCCATGAGGCCGCACGAGGAAGCCCTTCAGGCCCGCCTCGGTGGTCTGGGGCCGGTCGGCGATGGACTGGAAGGGGGCCACTGCGTCGGTTCCGCCACGGTTGGCTTCCACCACGTGGCAGGAGGCGCACCAGCGCACGGCCAGAGCCCGCCCGGCATCCGCTTCGTCCGACGCGGCTAGCGCTCCCTGCGCCCAGAAGATCGCCGCCACCACCGCCAAGATTCGCGGCATGTCAGTGCCCGAAGGTTTTTTCATAGAGATTGAAGGCCTTTTCCGCATAGTCGACCGAATCGCGATGCTCGACCATCTTGCCGCCGATCACCGAGAGATCAAGTTCGAGCGCCTCCATCAGAAGGTCGGCGACTTCCCTTCGGTTTTCCGTGCAGGCCGCCTCCAGGGCGGCGACGATGGCATCGCTGAGGCGGCGTGTCTCGGTCATGGACGAAATCCTTTGTCAGTCGCAACGCACGGCGCAGTCCGTTCCCGGCGTACCGCAGGAAACCTTGCCGATCCCAAGTACCGGCTTGTCCTTCCCCGGTAGCCGGCAGATGGCCGGAGCACGCGCGATCATGGTAAAGCCGTTCTCGTAGAAACAAGTGAGCTTGCAGGCGGTCGAGGCGCACTCCAGCGCCACGTCGATAGCCTTCGATTGCTTGATCTTGGCCCCCTGGGCGCCGCAGCCGAGATACCCCTGGAAGGGATCGGCCTCGGGCCCGGCCTCCCAAAGCGCCACATCTTTCAGCTTGGCGAAGGTTTCGTACTTGGCGCATTCCGGAACGTTGGGATTGTTGCTCTCGGCCCTCTGGCGGACGCAGGTCTCGTCCCAGTAGTGCCGCAATTCGCTCTCGCTGGGACAGGTGCCAACGCGCCGTGCCCCCCCCAGGTCGGGGCAGGAAACAAGCGTCTCCGCCGACGACGGCAGGCCCGCCGTCATGCCGACGATCAAAGCCACGAGGCCCAGAACGAACCGCATCCTTCCCTTCTCCGTCATTGCGTCTATTGCATCGTCCCTTGCGGCCGGGTGGTGAAGTTCCCCGCCAGGATTTTCTCCGGAACCGTGGATAGAATGGCTGCGGCCTTGGTTTCGCCGAATACGGCGACCATGTTGTTGACGGCCGCCGACAGGGCGACGATCGCCATCTTCTCGGGGGCGATGCCTAAGGCGGGCGCCTCGGCGAACACGGCCAGCAGGCGTTCGATCGCCAGGGATTGCTGTTCGGCCTCGGTCAGCGACCGGGCCGGACCGGCCAGGATATCGTCCGCCATCATACGTCCTTTTCCACGTCGATGTCGCGGCTGCGACGGCCGTAATGATCCGTCAAGTCGGGCCCCGAAGGGACGACGGAAGGCTTGGCCTTGCCGTCCTCGGCCCGGCGGTGATCGAATGTCTTCATCAGGACTTCTTGTTGCTGGCGCGCCAGCCGCAGATAGGATTCCATCATGATCTTCGCCATGCCGCCCATGCCTTCCAGGATGGATTGGTGGAAACGGACGTAGCTGGACCAGGGATTGTACATGGCTGACCTCCGGGAAGCGCGCCTCGCCCTCCAGCTTACCTCCGTCGGGCGCCGGCCTCCTACAGGAAAATGGAGGGCAGGCAGGGTCATTTGTGCTAGGCTGCCGGGATGCATGGACCCGAGTGCCTGATCCTTGGCGCGGCGCGGGGATACGGCTTGGCGCAGTTGCGGCCGTTCCTGGTCTCGTTGCGTGCCACCGGCTACCGTGGCCGTCTCTGCCTTTTGATGTCCACCGACGCCGACCCCGCTACCGTGACGGCTCTGGAGCGGGCTCGGGTGATCGTCGAGCCTTTCGATCTGCCGACCCGGCCAGCCGTGGAGGTCAATACCGCTCGTTACTTGAAATACCTGGAAGTCCTGCTCGCCCATCCCTGCGAGCAGGTTTTCCTGACGGACACCCGCGACGTGATCTTCCAGGCCGACCCTTTCGCCCTGGATCTCACGACGTCCACCTGCTTCTTCATGGAACCGGACACCGTGACCCTGGGGACCTGCGCGACCAACAGCCATTGGCTGAGGGCGGCGTTCGGCAAGGCGATGGCGGCCCGCATCGGAGATCGGCCGATTTCCTGTTCCGGCACGACCCTGGGAACCCGGCGGGGCATCCTGGACTATCTGAAAGCCATGATCGGCGCGATGGCAGAGGCCGATCCGGCCGCTCTGACGGTAACCGGGATCGACCAGGCGATCCACAACATGCTGATCCAGGACGGACGTCTATCCGACTTCAGCCTGTCGGCGAACGGACGGCACGTCCTGACCATGGGGCACCTGCCGCGCGAGTCGGTAACGCTACGTCCCGACGGCATCGTCGCCAATGCCGACGGCACGATGCCGGCCGTCGTCCACCAGTACAACTACCCGCGCCACGAAGACATCTGCCGCGCGGTGCTGGACAAGTACCGCTGACTCAGTCCTTGCCGTCGATCTTCACCACGACGAAGCGGGCGCCGCCCTGGCCCTGGACCAGGAACATCACCGACTTCTTGCCGCCCTTCTTCAGGTCGTCGACCTTGGCCTTGACCTGGGCGGGGGCGGAAACCGGTTCCTGATTGACCTCGGAAATCAGATCGCCGGCGCGAAAGCCCTTCTCGGCCGCCGGGCTGCCCGGCTTGACGCTGACCACGACCACGCCCTTGGCGTCCTCGGGCAGGCTGAACCGTTCGCGCAACGGCTTGTTGGGCGCCGCCAGGACCAAGCCGACTTGCGGCACGTCGATCGTGCCGGCCTGTCCGCGCTCGCCACCCTTTTCGGGGGCTGCGGCCACCTTGCTCTCCTCGTCGTCCAACTCGCCCAGGACCACCTTGACCGTCTGCTTCTTGCCGCCGCGCCAGAGCACGACATCCACCGGCTTGCCAACCGGTGTCTCGCCGACCATGCGGGGCAGCTTGCGCATCTCGTTGACCGAATGGCCGTCGAATTCCAGGATTACGTCGCCGGCCTGAATCTGGGCCTTTTCGGCGGGGCCGCCCTTGGAGACGCTGGCCACCAGGGCGCCTTGGGCTTCCTTGAGGCCGAGGCCGTCGGCCAGTTCCTCGGTGATGCCCTGGATATGCACGCCCAGCCAGCCGCGCTTGACCTGTCCGTGCTTGATCAGCTGCTCGACCACCGGCCGGGCCGCCCCGGCGGGGATGGCGAAGCCGATGCCGACGCTGCCCCCCGAGGGAGAATAGATGGCCGTGTTGATGCCGATCACCTCGCCCTGGAGGTTGAACATCGGACCGCCGGAATTCCCCCGGTTGATGGAGGCGTCGGTCTGCAGGAAGTCGTCGTAGGGCCCGGAATTGATGTCGCGGCCGCGTGCCGAGATGATTCCGGCAGTCACCGTGCCCCCTAAGCCAAAGGGATTGCCGATGGCGAGAATCCAGTCGCCGACCCGGGCCTTGTCCGAATCGCCGAAGCCCACGGGCTGCAGCTTGTGGTCGGTCTTGATCTTGAGCACCGCCAAGTCGGTCTTGGCGTCGCGCCCCACCACCTTGGCTTCCACCCGAGTGTTGTCGTGCAGGATGACGTTGATTTCCTCGGCGTCCTGGATGACGTGGTTGTTGGTCACGATATGGCCGGCGGCATCGATGACGAAGCCCGACCCCAACGAGGTCGCCTTGCGCTTCTGCTGCGGGCGGCCCTTGTCGAAGAATTCCTTGAAGAAGTCCTCGAAGGGGGACCCGGGCGGGAGTTGCGGCAACTCGGGCATGTCGGCACGGCCTTCGATATGCTGGGTGGTCGAGACGTTGACCACCGAGGGCAGCAGCTTTTCGGCCAGATCTGCGAAGCCCTCCGGAGCCGGACGCGCCCAGGCACCCGAGCACAGACCCAACGCCACCACGCCCGCCAGGGCGGCCTTCATGCGACGCATCACGGCAAAATCTCCATCCATCCGACAACCCTTGTCATCCATTTAGCCCCCGCCGGGACGCCGCGCAACCTGCGTGGCGATCAAGGCGGAAGAATGGCGGAGAATTCCGCCGGGCCCCTTACTTTTTCCGGTTCGCGGTTCCGAAGTAGCGGAAGAACTCCGAATCGGGCTTGAGCACCATCGTGGTACCCTCGCCGAAGGCCACCCCGTAGGCGTCCAGGCTGCGATAGAGGCCGAAGAACTCGGGATCGCGTCCGTAGGCGTCGTTGAGGATGGTGGTCCGGGTGGCGTCGCCCTCGCCGCGCAGCACCTGGGCCTCGCGCTGGGCCTCGGCCAGGATGATGGTCCGTTCGCGATCGGCATCGCCCTGGATCTTGGCCTTCAACTCGGCGCCCTCGGCCCGTAGCTGGGCCGCCTTGGCGAGGCGTTCGGATCGCATGCGGTTGTAGGTGGCCTGGGAAATGGCCTCGGGCAGGTCGGCCCGCCCGATGCGCACGTCCACCACCTCGACCCCGAACTCCTTGGCCTGGCCCTTCATCTGGTCGGCGATGATGTCCATGACCTGGGCGCGCTTCTCGGTCAGCAAATCGGCCAGCGAGACCTTGGCGACCTCGGAGCGCACCGACGAATTGAGCCGCCCGCCGAAGACCTGGCGGAAGTTGGCCTCGGTCACCGCCTTCTTGCGGTATTCCAGCGGATCGACGATGCGGAAGCGGGCGAAGGCGTCGACGATGATGCGCTTCTGGTCGGACAGCAGCACCTCCTGGCCCGGCGGGTCCAGGTCCAGGATGCGGCGTTCGTAGGTTTCCACGTTCTGCCAGGGGAGCTTGACCTTGAGGCCGGGCTCGCGCTCGACCCGGATCGGATTGCCGAATTGCAGCACCAGGGCCTGGTGGCGCTGGTGGACCGTGAACAGGCTGGTCGCGGCGAGGCCGACGGCGACGACGCCCACGACGCCCAGGATGGCCAGGGATGCCTTGCCGTTCATCACTTGGCTCCTTCGCGCTTCTTGAGTTCGGGCAGGGGAAGATAGGGCACCACGCCGCCGCTATCGCCGTCCTGGTCCACGATGACCTTCTGGGAATGGCGGAACACGTCCTCCATGCGCTCCAGATAGAGGCGCCGGGCGGTCACGTCCTTGCCCTGGGCGTAGGCGTCGTAGACGGAGATGAAGCGTTTCGCCTCGCCTTCCGCGTCCTTGATCGCCTTTTCCTTGTAGCCGCGCGCCTCGTAGATGATGCGTTCGGCTTCGCCCTTGGCCTTGGGGATGATGTCGTTGCGATAGGCGTTGGCTTCGTTCTGCTGGCGCTCCTTGTCCTGCAAGGCGCGCTGCACGTCGTTGAAGGCGTCGATCACCTCGGTGGGCGGGTCCACCTTCTGCAGCTTGACGTCGGAGATCATCACCCCGGTGCCGTAGTCGTCCAGGGTCTTCTGCATCAGTTCCTTGGCGTGCTGCTCGACCACCTGGCGGTTCTGTGTCAGGGTCCCTTCCAGGGGCGCCCGGCCGACCACCTCGCGCATCACGCTTTCCGCCACCACCTTGATGGTCACTTCCTGGTTGACGATGTTGAACAGGAAATCGGCGGCGTTCTTGATGCGCCACTGGACGACGAAATCGGCGTCGATGATCGCCTGGTCCGAGGTGAGCATCAGGCTCTCCTGCGGTACATCCCGCGATCCGGCGCCACGGCCGCTGGAGTCCTGCTGGCTGCCGCGAAAGCCGATGTTGATGACGTTGGTGCGTTCCACGTTGGGCTTGAGCACCTCGCCGAAAGGTTCCGGCAACCAGACGTGCAGGCCCGGGCCGGTACGCTGGACGAACTTGCCGAACAGCAGTTCGACGCCTTCCTCGCCCGGCTTGACCTGGTAGACGCCGCTGCCCAGCCACATCAGCACGGCCGCCATCAGCAGCACCACGAACCCGCGCCCGGCCCCGAGGCCGCCCGGCAGGATGGACTTGAAGCGGTCCTGGCCCCGGCGCAGCATCGCCTCGATGTCGGGAGGCCGGGGGCCGCCGCCGCCGCCTTG
>JAMOBD010000017.1 GCA_039908345.1 Magnetospirillum sp. WYHS-4 | reverse complement strand
ACACCAATGGCTATATACAAGCTTCGCAAATGTCGATCACCGCCAACGGCAACTCGGTTCGGGTGCTGGCGCCGGCGGCCTTGCCGTCCACCGCCAGCCAGACCGGCGTCTTGCCCTGACGGGCCAGGGCCTCGGCCGGGGCCGGATCGGGCCGGATGCCGGCATCTTCCAGGAAGGCCCGGTTGCCGCACAGCACTGCTTGGCCGTCCACGTCGGCGCGCACGCCGCGCCCGGTTTCCGACTGGAAGGAACGGGCCTCGGGCGGGTCGACGCCGTGCGAGCGGGCGAAATCCAGAATCGCCTTGCCGAGGAAGTGCTCCGAGCCGTGTTCCGCCCCCGCCACCAGGCGCAGCAGCACCGCGTCGGCAAGGGCGGACAGGTTGGCGAAGTCGGTCACCACCGGCCGGCCCTCGGTGATGGTGCCGGTCTTGTCGAAGACCAGGGCGGTGATGCGGGACGCGATCTCCAGGCTTTCGCCGTTGCGGATGAAGACGCCGCGCCGCGCCCCCTGCCCGGTGCCGGCCATGATGGCCGTCGGCGTGGCCAGCCCCAGGGAACAGGGGCAGGCGATCAGCAGCACGGCGATGGCGTTCGATACGGCGTTCCGCCACTGGGCGCCGGCCGCCAGCCAGCCCAGCAGGGTGGCCCCCGCCACCGCCATCACGGCGGGCACGAAGACGGCCGAGATGCGGTCCGCCATCTTCTGCACCGGCAGCTTGGATGCCTGGGCATCGTCCACCATGTGCACGATGCCGGCCAGGACGGTGTCGGTACCCACGGCCGTCACCCGCATGCGGAAAGTGCCGGTGCCGTTGACGCAGCCGCCCGTCACCTCATGGCCGGCCTCCTTGATGACCGGCAGGCTTTCGCCGGTCAGCATGGACTCGTCCACCGTCGAGAGACCGGACAGGACGATGCCGTCCAGGGCGATGCGCTCGCCCGGCCGCACCACCAGCGTTTCGCCCACCGCCACGTCGTCGACCGCGACGACGGCTTCCCGGCCGTCGCGCAGCACGCAGGCGGTGGCGGGCTGCAGGTCGATCAGCTTGCGGATGGCGTCGCTGGCCTGGCCCTTGGCCTTTTCCTCCAGGTAGCGCCCCAGCAGCACGAAGGTGACGATGCCGGCGGCGGCCTCGAAATAGAGATGATGGTGATTGGCCAGGAAGGCCGGCAGGCTGTAGCCATAGGCGGCGCCGGCGCCGATGGCGATCAGGCTGTCCATGTTGGCTGTGCGCTGTTTGGCCAAGGCCCAGGCCTTGGTGAAGAACGACCGCCCGGCCCACAGGACCACCGGGGTGGTGAGGACGAATTCCACCGCCTTGAGGGCCCAGGAATGGGGCATGGCCATGCCGATGGTCATCACGGGCAAGGTAAGGGCGGCGGACACCCACAGCCGCCGCTTGGCGTCCTTCAGGCGTTCCCGTTCCCGTTCCACCACCAGGCGGCGCTGGGACAGGGTATCCATGGGGCGGGTCTGGTAGCCCAGGCGGCCGACCATCTCGGCCACGTCGTCTCGCGACAGCGCGCCCTGGATGCAGGCGGTCTCGGAAGCGAAGTTGACGGTCGCCGACGCCACCCGCGGATCGCGGTTCAACTGCAATTCGATGAGCAGCGAGCAGGACGCGCAGGTCATGCCCTCCACCGCCACCGTGACTTCGCGGATTTCCTCGCTCGTCGCCGCCGGCTTGGACTTGCCGGGCCGCTTACCCTGTCCCAGGTTGCCCAGTACTGCGTCCAGTTGGGCCAGCAGCCGGGGACGGGGCAGGGTGCGCGGGTCGAAGTGGATGGCCAAGGAGCCGATCTCCGGCACCGCGCGGACCTTCTTCACGCCCGGATTCTTGCGCAACAGGATTTCCAGCACGTAGGCCCGTTCCGCATCGTCGCGCAGCAGGGGCGAGACGATCCGGACACGGCGCTTCAAGCCATGAGCGATGGCGAAGTGGCGCGGTTCCAAGCGGTCAGCCCTTCGGTTTCGGCAAGGCCTTGGCCTGCCCGGCCTTGCGGTAGCGCACCATCAGGAAGACCAGGTAGAACACGGTCAGCCAGGCGTTGCGGAATTTGAAAGGCTGTTTCAGCCACTGCTGGGTGACCAGGTTCCAGTGGACCTTGATGAGGTAGAAAGCCACCAGGTCGTTCAGGAAGTTGATGGCCAGACCTTCCATGTTGGCCGGCATCTTCACGGGCAAACCGCCGCGTGCCGAGATCACGGCGGCGGCGACGCCGGCCTTCATCTTCAGATCCTCGACCTTGGCCTTGAGGCCATCCAGGCGCAGGAAGGATTCCACCCTCTCCTTGAGCGGGCGCGGGGGCGGTTCGGCCTGGACGGGCGTCGCCGCCACCCTGTCGATCCGGGCGTCCAGGGCGAGCACGACATCGCGCACTCCGCAGACCGTTTCCTGGTAGCGCACCGACAGCTTGCGCGCCCCCCGGTAGACGGTCACCCGGTAGACGCCCTCCACCGCGCGCAGGCCTTCCTCCAGACTGGCGGCGGCCTGGGCCGTCGCCAGTTCCGGAGGAATCTGGAAGCGCAGATGACCCTCGGAGCGGTGGCGCAGCACCACGCGGTCCTGGAGACGGGTACCCGGTTCCTTTTTCTTGCGCGGCATGGCCGGCTACTTCTTGGCCTTGGCGGCCCCCCCCTCTTCGGCTTCCCGCGTCTCCTCGACCATGTCGGAAAGCTTTTCCTTCTGTTCGAGGACGAAGTCGCGGCCCATGTCGGAGGCCTTGGCGACCGCGGCGGCGATTTCCTTGCGGTACTTGAAGCCGTAGTAGCCGACGGCGGCGCCGGCGGCGAACATCACCAAGGGATTGGTCAGTAGACGCTTGAACATGCTCTGCCCCATCATGTAGCCGGCGGTGCCGGCGGTCATCATCATCGTGCCCGTGTGCTGGACGGCCTTGCCGGCGTGTTCGGCGGCCTTCGCCAAATGTTCGGTCATCTTGTCTCTCCTTCCAGGGACGCGTTTTTGCCGTCGTCCGGCGTGCCGGGGACTTCCTCGACCTCGTTCAGCATCCGGTAGATTCCGACACACCCCTCGCAGCAGAAGCGCAGGACGCGCCCCTGAGTCCGGATTTTATACTCCGGACCTGTAATATCCAACCCACATAAATCGCATGCCGGCTCTTCCGCCATTCCTACCCCCCTTGCAGCAGATCGGCGAGCATGCGGTCGAGAACCGCTGCATCGGATTCTCCCAGGATACGCCCCTTCACGGCACCGTCGCGGCCGATCAGGAAGGTGGTCGGCAGGCCGATCACCCGATAGGACCTTGCCACGCCGGAGCCCTCGTCCACCAGGACCGGATAGCTCACGCCGATTTTCTTGGCGAACTTCTCGACGTTGTCGCGGCTCTGGCCGGCGTTGACGGCCAGCACTTCCAAACCCTGGTCCTTGCGCGCCAGGAAGATGGGCTCGATGGCCGTCATCTCCTCGCGGCAGAAGGCGCACCAGTCGGCCCAGAAGCGCACCGCCACCACCTTGCCCGCCACGTCCTGGGGAAAGCGCAAAGGGGTGCCGTCCAGGCGCGTCGCCGTGAAGGCGGGGGCCGCGTCGCCGTTCTTCAAATGCCCACCTTCCTGCTTGCAGGCGCCCAGCAGCAGGGCGAACGCCAGGCTAGCGCCGATCCCGAGAAGACGGATGAGGCTCTCGGGTCTGCCTTTGGCCGCCCGCCCTCCGGGCGGAGCGATGAGCAATTCCGTCAAAGCCGGAATTGCTCTAGCCGCGATCGGGAAACGCATCGCCGTCCTCCGCACCGAAACATCTGTCATGGTCGGAACAGTCCTCGCAGTTGGGCGATTTGCAGATCCTGATATCCTCGCGTTCGCACAGCTGCTTGTACAAGAACTTCTTCCATTTCATGTCCTTGACGTTGAGCAAGGCGAGGCCGGGAAAATGCCGCTGCAACAGGGTGGTCACATCCTTGCGGCTGGAAAACCCGAGATCCTGCCACAGGTGGTCGGAGCGCCGGCAGGCATGGGCTACCAGGGCGGCCATCCATTCCTCGATGGCGTCGCCGCGGGCGCGGTGATCGAGCAGCAGGGTCCGCAAGTCGTCTTCCTCGATGGGGATATCCTCGGGCCGGTCCGAGGTCGCGCAGAAGCCGGTCAGGTCGGCCCCGCCGAAATAGCGGCCCAGGATGGCCTTCAGATCCTCTTCGGCCAGGCCCAGGCGGGCGGCCAGGGTGCCCTGGGGCTCCTCGCAACGGGCGGCGATGGTCGAAGCCAGGCAGTGGGCGTCGAAGGCGTCCAAAGGTCCGCCGGTCACCCGCTTCATCAGCCATGTGTACAAGGAACCGCCCATCGGAAACCTCATTCGAACAGGATCAGGTTGGAAGCGAGCACGGCGTAGGTCGCCACGCCGCCGAACAGCGCCAGCAGCAGGACGGCCGTGGCGGTCAGGCGGCGGGTGACTTCGGGGACCACGGCGGCCAGGCTGGCGACGCCCCCGAAGGGAGCGACGGCGCCTACCCCCAGGCCCAGCACCGTGGCGGCGAAAAGCGGCAGGTAGAGGCCGTAGCCGATGTAGTGGTAGCCGGATTGGATGACGTCGAAGGGGCAGTGGTGGTGGGGGTGTTCGTAGATGTAAAGGGAGATGAAGGAAATCACCGCGGCCAGGGCGGCCAGGAAGTTGATCCCCGCGAGGCCGGCGAAGGCCAGGGCGCCCCGCCGCCAACGCAGGAAGGCGAGGCCGGCGGCCAGGGTGAGCGCCAGGATGGAGTAGAAGCCGGCCATCGCCGGGCCGGGCGGCAGGGCGGCCGTCTCGGCGGCCACCGACTTGGCGTCCGACGAAAACAGGCTGCCGCAGCAAGACGTGATGACGTCGGCCTTGAGGTTGAGGAAATAGGCCGCCTGCACCGACGTCTCGGCGGCAAGCGAAGGGGCGATGAACAGCAGCAGGCCGTACTTGACGCGGATCAGCGGATAGTCGTAGCCGCGGTTGTCCACGTGGTTGAGCACCAGCCAGACGCCGCCCAGCAGGAAGTTGACGATCTTCAACTCGACGGTGGGAAAGCCCCAGGCGTTGGCGTTGAGCGTCCCCACCGCGCACATGGCGCCGACGAACTGGCTGTGCATGCGATCGGCGTTGAAGACGAAGAGCAGCAGTGAGGCGATCTCGACGGCGAAGGCGAAGGCGAGCAGGGTGGAAATCAGGTAGGTGCGCCGCTCCATGCGCAACTGGGCCTCGCTGCCGCTGGCGATGTCCCAGCGCCGCACCACCTGCAACCCGAAAACCGCCGCCGCCCCCACCATGGCCGTGGTGACCAGTGAGGCCAGCAGCAGGGCGATGATGGCCGGCTGGAAGATCACGCCGGGACCTCCACCACCTCGCCGTCGCGCATGGACACCACGCCGTCGACGACGGAAGCCTGGGCCACCATGGGATCGTGGCTGGTCATCAGCACCGTGCGGCCGTCGGCCTTCAGGCCTTCGACGATGCCCAGGAATTCCTTGGACAGGGTGGAATCCAGGTTGGCGGTCGGCTCGTCGGCGATCACCACCTTGGGATCGTTGACCAGGGCGCGGGCGATGGCGACGCGCTGGGCCTCGCCGCCCGACAGCCATTCGGTCTTGGACCGGGCACGGTGGCCCAGCTTGAGGCGTTCCAGAAGGCCCAGGGCGGTCGCCGCCAGTTCGTCGTGCCGCCGGCCCAGGGGATAGGCCGGGATCATGACGTTTTCCAGCACCGTCAGGCCCCTTATCAGGTTGAACTGCTGGAAGACGAAGCCGAAGGTATGCCGGCGCACTTCGGTGAGAAAGCGTTCCGGCAGGCCGGAAATATCGCGCTCGCCCAGCTTCACCCGTCCCGAGGTGGGCCGTGCCAGGCCGCCGATCATGGTGAGCAGGGTGGTCTTGCCCGATCCGCTGGGGCCGCGGAAGACGGTGACCTTGCCGGCTTCCACCCGGAGCGTGATGCCCTTCAGGGCCCAGTATTCGTTGTCCTGGCCCTGGTTGAAGGCCTTTTTGACCTCGTGCAGTTCGATCATGAGCGCATCACCAGATCCGGATCGACGATGGCCGCGCGCCAGACCGGCACGATGGTCGCCACGGTGTAGGGAAAGACGGTCAGCAGGAACAAGGTGAAGACCTGCAGGCCGTCGACGAAGGGCGTCGGGCGGAAGGCGGGGTAGAGCACCGCCCAGCCCTTGAGCACCGGCTCCAGCACCCCCGCGCCGAAATAAAAGACGTGCAGGTAGGCCGCCGCGTAACCCAGCAGGAAGGCGGCCAGCGACAGCAGGGCGCCTTCCCACATCTTCATGCGGATGACGTCCGAGGTTTCCCAGCCCACCGCCTTGAGAATGCCGATCTCGCGCCGTTCTTCCGCGCTCAGGCCCGAGGCCTTGTCCCAGGCGAAGATGACGAAAGCCAGCGTCGCCCCGGCCAGCAGGACCAGCATCATGCCTTCCCGCCAGTCGAACAGGCTGTCGTAGGTGCGCAAGACCTCCTCGCGTAGGATGGGGCGGCTGTCGGGCAGGGCCTTGGCGATCTTTTCCGCCACCGTGCGCACCTCGCGGGCGTTGCGCACCGAAACCGCAACATCGGTATAAAGGCCGGGCGCGACGCCGAAGAAGGTCCGGAAATCCGCTTCCGACACCAGCACCAGATCGGCGCTGACGAGCGCCGATTCGGAATCCAGGGTGCCGGCGACGGCGAACGAGAACAAGGTGCCGTCATAGGCCCGGAAGGCCAGGACGTCGCCCGCCCCGGCGCCCCGCGTGGCGGCGATGCCGGGGCCCACCTTGATGCGGCCGGGCGGCGGGGCGTCGCGGGTCGGCACCATGAAGGTGTAGTTGGCCGCCGCCACGGGATCGAAGTAATAGCCCCAGAGCCGCGCCTCCACCGTCTGGACGCCGCGCAGGCCCTTCAGCTTGTCGACGGCGGCGGCGGGCATCAGGTCGTGGCGGCCGGCCACCATGCGCTGGACCAGGACTTCCGGCGAATCGGCCAGCAACAGCGCCGCCTCGCGCCGCACCGAATGGCTGAACAGCAGCACCGAGGCGAGTGAGAAGACGATGGCCGCATAGACCGCCAAAAGCCCCAGGTTCTTGCCCTTGCGGCGGGCCAGGGATGCCAGGGTGAAGTCGACCAGATGGCGTTGCTTTTCGATCCAGTTCTGCATGGGGCCTCAAAAAGTCCGGCGGGGGGGCACGAGGGAACCGGACGGGAAATGGTCCAGCGACAGGGGATGGTCCTGGAAGGCCGTGTGCAGGTCGGCCTGGGACAGGTGGCGGGTATAACGGGCCTCGGTGAACAGGCAGAGATCGGTGAGCCCCAGCTCGCGCACCATTTCCGCCTTGCGGGCCAAGGCCGGTTCCGCCCGCGCCACGCCCAGGCGGGCGTCGACGGCGCTCGCCAGGACGAAGGCGGAGCCGGCGCCGATCAGGGCAAAAGCGAGGCTGGAAGGGCGCATTCCGTCAGTCCTTCAGGTTCACCGGATAAAGCCGGCTGTGCCAGACCGTGAAGACCAGGAAAGCCACCCCGGCCGCCACATGCAGCGACCGCGGTCCACGGCCCCTCGCCAGTCCGGTCAGTACCAGCGCCGCCAGCGATCCGCTCATGCCGGCCTTGGCGATCTTCCTCTTGCGGCGCAGTCTGGCCCCTCCCGGCGGAATGGGCCGGCCCGTGCTTTCCTGGGTCATGACAGGGCTAGACCTTGTTCGAGGCCTTCATCAGCGCCACCCGCACGGCGCTGGTCAGGCTGGGGCCGACCCCCAACGCCTGCGACAGGGCGGGAATCAGGATCAGGGAGGCCAGGGCGAAACCGGTACCGAGCAGTACCCGCCCGAGGTCCGGGCCGTTGTCCTGGGACAGCTTGAGGGTGTTTTCCATGACGCAATCCTCCGAATGCCTTGCCGTCGGTGCCTTCGGATTCCCTCCCGTGGCGGGAGGAATCCGCGACTCAGACGGTGGCTGGGGGGCCGCGTGGCAGGCGGGGCGTGGAATGCCAGAGATCGGGATGGGAGGCCGTGGCGGCGGCCGGGGATTCGTCCGCGGGGGCCGCCGGAAGCGCCAGGGATGCCGTGGCCGGGTTGCCGATGGCGAGGGAATGAACCAAGCAGAAGACGCAGGTTGCCGCCGCCCGATCGGTCGGGGGGGCCTGGCCTTCGTCGAGGGCTTGCAGGCCGTTGGCGGTGCAGATCTTGTGCAGATCGGCCGACAGGGAGTCCGCCCCATCGGAGGCGGCCCATGCGGCCGCCAGGGGTACCAAGCCATGGACAAGCAAAGCCACGACCGCCAACCAGACGATCCACTTGCGGCCCTTCCTCGGCTGCCGCGCCGAACGCGCCATTCCCGCCCACTCCTCGCCGTGGGGCTTCATGCCCCTTGGGGCGATACTAGCAAAACCCCCTATGTCCGGGAAGGGGATTCGACGGGGCGGGGAGGCGAGGGTGGAGGTTGCGCGTCTCCTTGGCGAGGTTTACCCTGAGCGGGAACGAATACGAGGGAAGGCAGCCGTGCAACGGCCCGTGATCGCCATCGCCGTCGGCATCGTGGCCGTCGGCGCCGCCGTCGGAATCGCGATCTTCCAGGGTCGCGACGACACTCCACCCTTGCCCGCGCCTCCGCCGGTTGTCACGGCGCCCGCTCCGGGCCAGGTATCGCCGAGGCCGGTCCCGTCGCCCCGTTTCGACGTCGTAAGGGTCAATCCCGACGGGGAAGCGGTCTTCGCCGGCCGGGGCGAGCCGGGCAGCCGCATCGTCATTCTGGACGGCAAGGCGGAGATGGGCCATGTCAAGGCCGACGGCAAGGGCGAATGGGTCCATGTCCCGGTCCAGCCGTTGAAGCCCGGCACCCACGAATTGAGCCTGGAGATGCAATTGGAGGGGCGGCCGCCACTGGCTTCCGACAAGGTGGTGGTGATCGTGGTTCCCGAACGTGCCGCCGGCCGGGCCTTGGCTCTGGCCGTGCCTCGCGAAGGCGGTGGCGAGACGGCGCTGCTGCAGAGGCCCGGCGCCGTCACCGCCGAGACGGCGCTGGCCGTCGATACGGTCGATTACGACGAACAGGGCCGGTTGTCCTTGGCCGGGCGGGCGGCGGCCGGATCGCTGGTCCAACTTTATCTGGACCAGCTTTTTCTCGGTCGCGCCGAGGCCGATGAGTCCCATCGCTGGTTACTGAAGCCGACGGTTCCCGTGGCGGCCGGCCTCTATACCCTGCGTGCCGACCAGATCGATGCGGCCGGCAAGGTCTTGGCCCGCATCACGTTACCGTTTTCGCGGGCCGAGCCGTTGCCGCCCGACGCCCATCCGGGCGGCTTCGCGATCGTGCAGCCGGGCAACAGCCTGTGGCGGCTTGCCCGCCGGGTCTACGGCACCGGGCACGCCTTCACCGTGATCTACGAGGCCAACCAGGATCACATCGGCGATCCCGACCTGATCTATCCCGGCCAGATCTTCGCCCTGCCGGTGCCCCAGGAGAACCGCCCATGATCGGACGCCTGAACCATGTCGCCATCGCCGTTCCCGACCTGGAGGCGGCGGCACGGACCTATCGCGGGACCTTGGGCGCCAAGGTTTCCGAGCCCCTGCCGCAGCCCGAGCATGGGGTCACGGTGGTCTTCATCGAACTGCCCAACACCAAGGTGGAACTCGTCCATCCCCTGGGCGACAAATCGCCGCTGACCAATTTCCTGGAAAGGAACCCCGCCGGCGGCATCCACCACATCTGCTACGAAGTCGCCGATATCCGGGCCGCCCGCGACCGCCTGAAGGCGGAAGGGGCCCGCGTTCTGGGCGACGGCGAGCCGAAGATCGGCGCCCATGGCAAGCCGGTGCTCTTTCTCCATCCCAAGGATTTCTTCGGGACCCTGGTCGAACTGGAGCAGGCTTGAAGTGGGGAGTCCGGCTGCGTAGAATTCCGGCCCCTGGGGGGCAGCGGAGGAAACTGGGCACCGTGAATCGCCTCATCCCTATGATTTTGGCGGCTTTCGTCCTGATCCTGGGAGGACGGGACGGGTGCGCCGATGTCCTCGATTCGGCTGATATCGAAAGGCTGCGGGGTGGAATGCGGGCCGTCGACGGCCGCGATTGGAAACGCGTCCGTCGCGCTTCCGAGGAAATGACGAACCCGGTCGCGTCCAAGCTGCTGCTCTGGTTTCTCTACACGCGGGCGGAAGACGAGGCGAGCTTTGCCGAGATCGCCACGTTCATCCGGGACAATCCCGGCTGGCCGCGTCAAGAGACCCTGAAGCGCCGCGCCGAGGAATCCATGACCGTCGCCACTCCGGGCACGGATATCCTCGACTGGTTCAAGGACCGCAAGGCTCTGACGGCGGATGGCAAGGTCATGTTGGGCGAGGCCCTGCTGCGGGCCGGACGGGCGACCGAGGGGCGCGGCCTGTTGCGCGAGTCCTGGGTGAGCGGCAATTTCGGCACCGGCCAGGAACGGGATTTCCTGGCCAAGCACCGCGACATCCTCACCTACGAGGACCACAAGCGGCGCATCGACCGGCTGCTGTGGGACGGCCTGTACGAATCCGCGCGTCGCATGCTGTTCAAGATGAAGGATGCCGACAAGGCCCTTTATGAGGCCCGCCTGATGCTGCGCCACGGCAAGGGCAACGGCGACAAGGCCATCGCCCGGCTGTCCCAGGAACAACGCGCCGATCCGGGCCTGACCTACGAACGGGTCCGCTATCGACGGAAGAAGGGCAAGGAAGGCGACGCCATCGAGTTGCTGCTCGATTTCCAGGGTAAGCCCGGCCGGCCCGATGTTTGGTGGGACGAACGCAACATCCTGGCCCGCAAGGCGCTCAACCAGGGTTCCATCACGGAGGCCTACCGCATCGTGGCGGCACACGGCCTGAAGCCGGGCGGCAGCGACTACGCCGATGCCGAATGGCTGGCCGGCTGGATCAAGCTGCGCTTTCTCAGCGACAAGGAAGACGCCTTGCAGCATTTCCAGAACATGTACCAGTCGGTACGCTATCCGGTCAGCCAGGCCCGCGGGGCCTATTGGGCCGGGCGGGCGGCCGAGGCGCTGGGCCACGAGGAATGGGCCTCGCTGTGGTACCGCGCGGCAGCCCACCATCCGACCACCTTCTACGGCCAGTTGGCATCGAACCGCCTGCGGCCCGGCCAGTCCCTCGAACTGCCGCCCGAGCCCAAGCCCGAAGAGCGCGACGCCGAGGAATTCCTCAGGGATGAGGTCGCCGTTGCCGCCCGCATCCTGGGCGAGGCGGGCGAAACCGAGCGCCTCAAGCCCTTCGTCCGTGCTTTGGCCGAACATAGCGACCTGCCGGCCTGGAAGGTGATGACGGCCACGCTGGCCCGCCGCCTGGGACGCATCGATCTGGCTGTCGATATCGCCAAGCAGGCGGGCCTGGACGGCCGGGTCTACATGGAAGCCGGCTATCCCGCCCCCGACCTGCCCTTGATGCGCAAGGCCCGGAGCAACTCGGTCGAGGAGCCCTTGGTATTGGCGGTGATCCGCCAGGAAAGCCTGTTCGATCCCGATGCGGTCAGTTCGGCCGGTGCGCGCGGCCTGATGCAGTTGATGCCGGCCACGGCCAAGACCATGGCCAAGCGTCTCGGGATGGGAAAGGCCGTCGACCTGCACGATCCGGGGCACAACCTGACGGTGGGCCAAGCCTATCTGGGCGACATGATTCGCGACTTCGGCGGGTCCTACGTGCTGGCGCTGGCGGCCTACAACGCCGGTCCGGCCCGGGCGCGGTCCTGGATGCGTTCCAACGGCGACCCGCGCGACAAGGACGTCGAGGTGGTCGACTGGATCGAGATGATCCCCTTCGCCGAAACCCGCAATTATGTCCAGCGGGTGTTGGAGAACCTCCAGGTCTACCGGACGCGCCTGTCCGACACCCAGGAAGAAGCCGCCCTTGCCCTGGAAAGGGATTTGCGGCGGTAGGGACGGCCTGAACGACTGGCGACCCGGAAACGCTGAAGTCCGTCGGCGACGAGCAGGTTTCGGCGCAGACGGGCAGCACCAGCAGCGAGTATGTGCGCGAACTGATCCGCTACATATGCTTCTCCCAGAGACGCCTGACCATTCGACGGCCCATGGGATACATACGTCATGGATGAGTGCTTCGTCGATCGGCTCCTACGTGTTCTTGAATTCAACAATCAAGACGACACCGTCCCTTCCGTCTGTTGTGCTGCTGCCGGACCCGTAAGCGGACTCATGCCAGCCGGCTTGATCGCCGCCGCCCCAGAACGACGCGCCGCCTCCGCCTCCGGTGCTCGCGTTCCATCCGGTACCGCCGTAGATGTTGATGTCGCCGCCCACCCCGACTCCCGGTCGGCCGCCTACCGACGCGTGGTAGCTGCCTCCAGTCGCCGAGCAATGCGATCCGAATGAACTGCTTCCACCGCCGTTCCCTCCCGCTCCTACTGTTACAGTTTCCGACGCGCCGATGCCTGCTGCAGCAACAAGCTTCATCGCACTTCCGCCGCCGCCCCCGCCGCCACCTGCGCCGTAATTGCTCCCGCCCCCGGTGACAACGACCAGCGCATAAAGCAGCCCAGCCGGCTTGGTATAGGTGCCACTGGAAGTGAAGGTCTGGACCGCAATGGCGAAGCCGCTACCGGGAGTCACCTCCGCCGGCACACCGGCGCCGTCGAAGCCGATGACCTTGCCGGGCGTGCCGTTGGCCAGCTTACCCAATGTCACCGCGCCGGCGGCCAACTGGGCCGTGCCGACCGAATCCAGAGGTGCCAGGGCGCCGAGGCCGAGAGCGGCACGGGCGCCGGGGGCGTCGCCGGCGGCCAGCAGGCCGCGGGCGAAGGCGGTCAGGGTGGCGAGCGATGCCGTTCCGGCTCCGGTGAAGTACGGCAGCTTGTCGGCGGCGCTGGCCAAGGCGGCCAGCGCCGCCAGTTGCGGGTTGGCAGTGTAGTTGCCGGGTACGTTGGTGAGGTTGGCGGCGGAGACTCCGGGCAGGGCGCCACTGCCGTCCAGTTGCACCAGGTTGCCGGCACCCGTGCCTGCATCCAGGGTGGCCGCCGTCCCCAGGCCCAGCGTCGCCCGCGCCGCCGCCGCATCGATGTCGTCCAGAAGGGTTCGGGCGAAGGCGGTGATTTCGGCCAGCGCCGCCGTGCCGCTGCCGGTGAAATAGGGCAGCAGGTTCACCGCGCTGACCAGGCCGGCGATGGCCGCGAGTTGCGGATTGGCCATGTAGGACGGCGGCAGGTTGGTCAGGTTGGCTGCCGACACCGCGGGCAGGGTGCCGCTGCCGTCCAACTGCACCAAGTTGCCGGGCGCCGTGCCGGCGTTCAAGGTGGCCGCCGTCCCCAGGCCCAGGGTGGCGCGGGCCGTCGCCGCGTCGGCGTCGTCCAGCAGGCCGCGGGCGAAGGCGGTGAAGTCAGCCAAGGCCGCCGTTCCCGGCCCGGTGAAGTAGGGAAGCGTGTTGGCGGCGCTGACCAGGGCTGCGAGGGCCGCCAGTTGCGGATTGCCGGCGTAGCCGGTGGGCGGACCGTTCATCTTTTCCCGCCAAGCCGTCCCGTCGCGCACCAGCCACAGCCACTTGGCGGGCGAATCGAGAATCAGGTCGGTGCCGCCGTTCAAAAGGATCTGCCCGGTGCCACCCGCCCCGTTCTTCACCGTGACGATGCGCGAAGCGTCGGCCGACGATAGGAACAGGAAGGAGCCATCGGGAAGGTTGGCGGGATCGACATGGCTCAAGTCGTCCGCCGCCAGATGGCATTCGGTGTCGACGACCTGGGATGCCCGGTCGGGTGTTATGCTGCCGGCCAGGATGTCGATGGCCGTTGCCGGCGCCGCGCCGGCCAGTTGGCGCACGGCATCGTAGAATTGAAGGATTTGGCTATCGCTGGGAAATTCCGTCATGACGCCCCCGCAGGCATGAATGTCTATCAGATGTAAGTGCTATCTTAAATATCTATCGAAGACATGTAATATGTCCATAGATATAGATTTGATGGCGTATGTACGATAGGTGGCGATATCCGGCGCGTCCGGGGATTACGCGTCAGCGGTCCCGGAAGGCTTACCGCCAGGGGCGGTCGTCGGCGCCGGAGGGCAGGGGGGCCCGGGGGGCCAGCATCCAGGCCAGGATGTCGGTCCAGAAGATCTCCGCCGACAGGTCGCGCAACAGCATGTGATGGCCCTCCCAATAGAGGGCGATGCGGTGCGGATGGCCCTCGGGCAGGCGCGACAGCAGGCGCCGGGTGGGCTCGGCCGGGATGATGTCGTCCTTCAGGCCGTAGAGGATCAGGGCCGGCGTCGCGAGCCGCGGGGCGGCGTCCAGGGCCTCGTCCATCAGGTCGGCCAGGCCGTGGACCGCGTCGATGCGGGTATCCTTGATGACCAGCGGGTCGCGGCCCAGGGCGCAGAGCATTTCGTAGTTGTCCGAGGGCTTGCGGTTCAGCCCCCGTCCGCTGACTGTCAGCCACGGTACCGTATAGGCCGACAACTGCAAGGCCAGCACCTGGTACCAGGGCATGGCCTCGCGGCCCCAGACCGCCGGGGCGGAAAGAACCACGCCGTCCACGGCCGGCGGGTCGGGCCGGGTCAGGGCGGCCATGACCACCGCTCCGCCCATGCTCTCGCCCAGCAAGTGGAGCGGCCGGCCGGGATGCCGGCGCCGCACCAGATCGGCCACGGTGCGCAGGTCGGCGGTCAGGGTTTCGGTCCCCGCCCAGAGCCCCCGGTTGGGGGCTTCGCCGAATCCGCGTTGGTCGTAGGCGTAGGCGGCGACTCCCCGTTCGGCCAGCCAGGCGCCCGGCCGGGCGAAGAAGTTGCCGTAGTCGTTAAAGCCGTGCAGGGCGATCACAACCGCCTTCGGTTCCCCGCGGGGCAGCCAGGCCTTGATCGGCAGGCGGGCCCCGTCGGGGGCGATCGCCGCCGGATCGGTCAATTCGGCGACGGCGACGGCAGGGCCGGCCGGTTCCAGGCGCGGCGCGCAGGCCGCGGCCAGCAGCGCCAGGGCGACGGCGAGGTGCCTCACCCTTCCTCCCCGGCCTTGCCGGTCAGGCGGAGGAAGATGTCTTCCAGCGCCGTCTCGCGGGTGCTGAGGTCGACGATGCCCAGTCCCGCCTCCTGCAGCGCGGCCAGGATATCCCCCGCCCTTACCCGGCTGGGGGGATATTGGATGCGCAGCCGGCGCGGCTCTTCGAGGACGGCGGAAAAGCCGGCCAGGTTCGCGGGAACCGCCGCCAGGTCGCGATCCAGGGTGACGGTCATCTCCTTGGCGTCCAGGCGCTTCAGCAGGTCCTGCTTGGCCTCGCAGGCGATCAGGCGGCCCCGGTCGATGATGGCGATACGGTCGCAGAGTTCCTCGGCCTCTTCCAGGTAATGGGTGGTGAGCAGCACCGTGGTGCCGCGCGCATTCAGGTCCTTCACCATGGTCCAGAGTTGGTGGCGCAGTTCCACGTCGACGCCGGCCGTCGGCTCGTCAAGCACCAGTACCGGCGGCTGGTGCACCATGGCCTTGGCGACCAGCAGGCGGCGGCGCATGCCCCCCGACAGGGTGCGGGCGTAGGCATCGGCCTGGGGCATCAGTCCCACCGATTCCAGGATGGATTCGGTGCGGCGCAGGCGTGCCGGCACGCCGTAAAGGCCGGCCTGGACCTCCAGCAACTCGCGCGGGGTGAAGAAGGGGTCGATGTTCAGTTCCTGCGGCACCACGCCGATGGCCCGGCGGGCGGCGCGCATGTCCATTTCGATGTCGAAGCCCCAGACGCGGCCTTCGCCCGAAGTTTTGACCACCAGCCCGGCCAGGATGTTGATGAAGGTCGACTTGCCGGCCCCGTTGGGGCCAAGCAGGCCGAAGAAGGACCCGCGGGGAATGGCCAGGTCGATGCCGTCCAGGGCCTTTTGGGGCGGACGGCGGCCGCCGGCCCGGTAGGTCTTGGCGAGGGCCCGGGTTTCGACGGCGAATTCGGGAGGGTTGGCGGACATGATCGCAATCGCTATCATCCCCGCTCAGGCAAGGTCAACGCCCACGGGGGATACCATGGCAGCCGAAGACACCGTCACCACCGACAGCCGCCACGTGGCCTGCGACGGCGGCGGCGGCCCGCAAGGCCATCCGCGCGTCTTTTTGACCATCGAAGGCGACGAAAAGATCTGCCCCTACTGCTCGCGCCGCTTCGTGCTCGCCGAGGAAGGCCGCAGGCACGGCGGCGGGCATTGAACGCCCCCCGCCACGTCTTTTTGATCGACGGTTCGGGATTCATCTTTCGGGCCTTCCATGCCCTGCCGCCCATGACCCGCGGCGACGGGACGCCGGTGAACGCGGTCTATGGCTTCACCGCCATGCTGATGAAGCTGCTGGACGAGACCGACGCCGATCACATCGCCGTGGTCTTCGATACCGCCCGGCGCACCTTCCGCAACGAGATCTATCCCGACTACAAGGCTCACCGGCCCCCGGCGCCCGAGGACCTGGTGCCCCAGTTCCCCCTGATGCGGGAAGCGGCGAAGGCGCTCAACGTGGCGTCCGTCGAGATGGAAGGCTTCGAGGCCGACGACCTGATCGCTACTTATGCCCGCCTGGCCCGCGGGCAGGGGGCGGAGGTGACCATCGTTTCCTCCGACAAGGACCTGATGCAGTTGGTGGGGCCCGGCGTCACCCTGCTGGACGCCATGAAGAACAAGATCGTCGGGCCGGCGGAAGTGGCTGAAAAATTCGGCGTCGGCCCCGACAAGGTGATCGAGGTCCAGGCTCTGGCCGGCGATTCCTCGGACAACGTGCCGGGCGTCGAAGGCATCGGCCTGAAGACGGCGGCCCAGCTTATCAACGAATACGGCGACCTGGAAACCCTGCTGGCCCATGCGTCCGAAATCCCCCAGCCCAAGCGGCGCGAAAAGCTCCTGGAACAGGCGGACCGCGCCCGCGTCTCCAAGCGTCTGGTGACGCTTCGCGACGACGTGCCGGTGCCGGTGCCCTTGGCCGATTTCCGGGTCAAGCGGCCCGATCCGGCGGCGCTGCTGGACTTCATCAAAGCCCAGTCCTTCCGTTCGCTGATCGCCAAGGCCGAGGCGCGGCTGAAGACGGCCGGCCCCGCTCCCGCCTCGCCACCGCAGACCGAATACGTCCTGGTGCAGGACGTGGAGGCGCTGAAGACCTGGATCGCCGCGGCCAAGGCCAAGGGGGTCGTGGCCTTCGATACCGAGACCACGTCGCTGGATTCCATGCAGGCGGAACTGGTGGGTTTTTCCTTGTGCTGCGAGCCGGGCCGGGCCTGCTACGTGCCCCTCGCCCACAAGGCCCGGGGGGCGCCCCAGGCGGCCTTCGACTTCGGCGACGGCGGCGGGATGGCCGGGGGCGGTGCCTTGGTGGAAGGCCAGATCCGCAAGGAGGCGGCGCTCGCCCTGCTCAAGGACCTGCTGGAAGACGACTCGGTCCTCAAGGTCGGCCACAACATCAAGTACGACATGCAGATCCTGGCCCGGCTTGGGGTGGGCATCCGGCCCATCGATGACACCATGCTGCTGTCCTACGTGCTCGAAGGCGGGCTGCACGGCCACGGCATGGACGAACTGGCGGAGCTTTACCTGGGCCGGCGCACCATCCGCTACAAGGAGGTGGTGGGCAGCGGGCGCGGCCAGACCACCTTCGACTTCGTGCCTTTGGAAAAGGCCCGCGACTATGCGGCCGAGGACGCCGAGGTGACGCTCGCCTTCCATAGGGTGCTCAAGCCCCGTCTGGCGGCGGAGCGCCTGTCCACCGTCTACGAGACCCTGGAACGGCCCCTGGTGCCCATCCTGGAAGCCATGGAACGGGCCGGCATCAAGGTGGACGCCACCCAGTTGCGGGCCTTGAGCGACGATTTCGCCCGCCGCATGGCGGCGCTGGAACGGGAAATCCACGCCCTTGCCGGCCGGCCGTTCAATCTGGCCTCGCCCAAGCAACTGGGCGAGATACTGTTCGACGAAATGGGCCTGCAGGGCGGCAAGAAGGGCAAGACCGGGGCCTATTCCACCGACGCCGGGGTGCTGGAGGAACTGGCCGAACTGGGCCACGACCTGCCGGGCCGCCTGCTGGACTGGCGCCAGATCGCCAAGCTGAAGGGCACCTACACCGACGCCCTGGCCGCGCAGATCGACCCCGCGACGGGCCGGGTGCACACGTCCTTCGCCATGGCGGCGACCTCGACCGGGCGGCTGGCCTCGTCCGATCCCAACCTGCAGAACATCCCGGTGCGGACCGAGGAAGGCCGCAAGATCCGCCGCGCCTTCGTCGCCGAAAAGGGCCACCTGCTGCTGTCGGCCGACTATTCGCAGATCGAACTGCGCCTGCTGGCCCATGTGGCGGGCATCGACGCCCTGAAGGATGCCTTCCGCCGGGGCCTGGACATCCATGCCCTGACGGCTTCCCAGGTCTTCGGGGTGCCGCTGGACGGTATGGACCCGGCCTACCGGCGGCGCGCCAAGGCGATCAATTTCGGCATCGTCTACGGCATTTCCGCCTTCGGCCTGGCCCGCCAACTGGGGATATCCAATGGCGAGGCGGCGCGCTACATCGAGGCCTATTTCGCCCAGTACCCCGGCATCCAGGCCTACATGGAACGCACCAAGGAGGAAGCCCGCAAAGGCGGCTTCGTCACCACCCTGTTCGGGCGGCGCTGCCACATCCAGGGGCTGAACGACCGCAACCCCAACGTCAAGGGCTTCGCCGAACGGGCGGCGATCAACGCTCCCATCCAGGGGGGCGCCGCCGACGTCATCAAGCGCGCCATGGTGCGCCTGCCGGCGGTCCTGGAAAGGGCGGGTCTCAAGGCCCGCATGCTGCTCCAGGTGCACGACGAACTGGTCTTCGAGGTGCCCGAGGCCGAAGCCCGGGATACCGCCGCCCTGGTCAAGGGCGTCATGGAAGGGGCGGCGTCCCTGGACGTTCCTTTGGTGGTCGACACCGGCATCGCCCCGTCCTGGGACGAGGCGCACTGACGTTTCACAAATTGGCGGCTTCCCGCGTCTGTCGAATAACGACCGACGTGAAGGGAAGCCGGTGTGACCGCATTCGCAGAACTCATGGATACCGCTGCCGCCACTTGGCGGTCGGCCAGCGTCTCCGGCCTGCGGCCCTCGGACTCCGTGAAGGACGTCGAGGGCGCCATCAAGGACCTGCGCGCCACCTGCGCCCGCGCCGATACGGACATGGCGGCCGTTTCCAAAGGAAGCCTCAAGGACGTCGCGGCCTATAGCGAGGCCGACGCCGTGGCCGAGATGAGTCTCGCCCAGGGCGGCAGCCTGTCCGCCCTGCTGGACGAGGCACAAGCCGACGACCAGGCGCGCATCGCCAAGGCAGGCGTGCTCGATCAGGCCGGCCTGCGGGACAAGGCGGCCACCCAGGCCAAGGTCGACGCGGCTTTCGCCGACAGCGTCTGGAGTCTCCAGGAATCCATGGTGGCCGCCCTGCAGGCGGCGGCCTGGGGAAAGAAGGGCACCACCCTGGCCCAGGATGTCGACGATCTCGATGCCTCCAGCGGCGAGGATTACTGAGCCATGCCCGACCTCGACGACTTCAAATTGGGTGCCAAGGCCATCCTGGACCAGCGCGACGCCAACGGCACCTTGGCCCTGGCGGCCGATTTCAATGCCGCCGTCAACGAAATCTACCGGGTCTATGTCAACAATCCGGTGGCGGGCCGGAAGGTGCCATTGGCCGACAGTCCCTGGACGCTTCTGTGCTGCATCCATTTCCTGGGCCCCTTGCGCAACGCCATGGTGCGCGTCGGCACGGCCGCCACGGGGGTCAATCTCAGGATCCAGACCAACGTGGGCTTCGTCAACACGGACGGCGACACCTTGGCCGACACCTTCAATACCGTCGAGGATCTGGACTTCGATCCGCCGGACGTGGCCTCGTCCGCCAGCCGGTACATGCACTTCCGCGGCCAGGGCCACGGGGTGGTGAATACCGACTGGCGGGTCGGGATCAATGTCCGGCCGGCCAGCGTCGCCGACGCGGTGGCGGCCTTGCTGCCGCTCACCCTGAACCAGGCGAACCTGCGGTCCATGAAGTTTTTGGGGCCGGGAAACGCGGGGAAGCTGGACACGGTGGTCGTCTACCTCCATCGCGATGGCAACTATGCCAACTTGCGCCAAGCCATCGTGGACGCCGTGACCGACGCCGGCTTGGCGCTGCAGAACCGCAAGCCGCTGATGTGGAACGGCGTCCAGGCCGGAATCTTCGAAGGCGGCGAGCCGCCGGCGGGCGGCGGCAGTTTCGGAAAATATCGTTCGAAGATCGCCATGGCCGCTTATCTGAGGGCGCGGGCGGCCGCCCATCCGGTGACCAACATCGCCTTTTCCAACGAACTGGACGCGGCGCTTACCGCCTTCGGCATCGATCCGGCCAATCCGTGGCAGCAGGTGCCGCCGCCGGGGGGCGGAGCGGTCCTACGCGGGCAGCTCAACGGTTTCTACAACGTCGGGGTTGTGTAGGGAGGCAAGGCGATGGGCATGTTCGTGGACTTGCTGAACGTCTACGTCGGGCGTTTCGGGCAATTGAGCACCTCCCTGCGCTCGGGCGGGCCATCGCCGGATCTGTCGACGGCCATCTCGGGTCTGTCGCAGCTTTGCAACCGGCTGGACACCGACATGGCGGCCCTGATGGCCGGCGGCAGCGATGCCGCCGCCGCCCAGCAGGACGCCGTTTCGGCCGGCGACCTGATCGGCCCCAAGGTGGGAGCCATTGCCGCCGCGCTGGCCAAATCGGAATCGGCCGACCGGGAAAAGGTGGCGAAGGGCGCATCCATCGACCAGCCGGCCCTGCGGGCCCTGGCCGGGCGTCAGGCGGCGGTGGACGGGGGATTCCTGGCCAACGTCCAGGGCCTGGGCGCCCGCCTGGTCGCGGCGGTGGATGCCGCCAAGAGCGCCACGCCGTCCAAGGCGTCCTGAACCCGCGAAGGAAGGCCGGTCACGAAGGCGAATGTCTCCGAAGCCGCCAAGCCCGCCAGCCCAGCAACAGGGCCAGGACGAGGCCGTAAGCGGCGGGCTCCAGGGGCGGTCCCTTGACCATCAGGGTGAAGTGGAGAACCGCGAGGATCGCCGCCGGATACACCAGCCGGTGCAGCTTCTTCCAGCGCGGCCCGCCCAAGCGGCGGACCATGGCGTCGGTCGAGGTGGCGGCCAGGGGCAGCAGCAGGGCCAGGGTTGCCATGCCGATGGTCATGTAGCGGCGCTTCGCCAGATCCCGGCCGATGGCCGCCCAGTCGAAAAACTGGTCCAGCGCCACGTAGCTGGTCATGTGCAGGCCGGCGTAGAAGAAACAGAACAGTCCCAGCATCCGCCGGTAGCGCATCCATCCGGTCCATCCCGTCAGGTGGCGAAGCGGCGTGACGGCCAGGGTCAGCAGCAGGAAGCGCAGGGCCCAATCGCCCAGGAAGCGGGTGCCGGTCTCGATGGGATTGGCCCCCAGGCCGCCGGTCGCCGCCTGAAGGACGAGCCAGGCAAGCGGCAGCAGGCAGGCGGCGAAGGCCAAGCGCTTGTCCCAGGGGCGCATTCAATAATTCTTCTTCAGGTCCATGCCCGAATAAAGCGGGGCGACCTCCTCGGCATAGCCGTTGAAGGGCAGGGTCTTGCGGCGGAAGAAATCGCCGATGCGGCGTTCCTTCGCCTGGCTCCAGCGGGGATGGTCGACGTCGGGGTTGACGTTCGCCCAGAATCCGTACTCGGCCGGTTGCAGGTCGTTCCAGAGGGTAAGGGGGCGTTGCTCCGTCAAGGTGATGCGGACCACCGATTTGATGCTCTTGAAACCGTATTTCCAGGGCACCACCAAGCGGATGGGCGCCCCATTCTGGGGCATCAGTTCCTCGCCGTACATCCCGATCGCCAGGAGGGTCAGGGGATGCAAGGCCTCGTCCAGGCGCAGCCCTTCCCGGTACGGCCAGGGATAAAGCGGAACAGCCTGGCGCGGCAGGCGGTCGGGGTCCATCAGGGATTCGAAGGCGACATAGCGGGCCGATCCCAGGGGCTCGAATCGCTTGAGGACGTCGGCCAAGGGAAAACCCAGCCAGGGGATGACCATGGACCAGGTCTCGACGCAACGCAGGCGGTAGATTCGTTCCTCCAACGGGTGGGGGCGGATCAGATCGTCCAGATCGACGGTGGCCGGCCGACGTACCAAGCCATCGATCGTCACCGTCCAAGGGCGGGTCCGCAGATCTCCGGCGTTGGCCGACGGGCCGGTCTTCCCCCCGCCCAGTTCGATGAAGTTGGTGTAGCTGGTGGCGGATTCCTTCTCGGTTAGCGGCTCGGAGACCGGAGGACGGGTCTTGACCGCGGCTTCCAGTTTCGCCCCCGCTACCGCTGGTCCCGGCCCAAGGATAAGGCCTGCCGCGGCTCCGGCCAGGAAGTGGCGCCGGGAAGCGAAGACGGACGGCGCCGTGATTTCGGACGGGCGAATCAAAGGTACGGCAACAGGCGATTTCGGCATCGATGGGCCTCCTCGGGGCCGGCTACGGGGTTTTCCCTGTAGCATAGATGTCACACCCCCCCACCAAATCGTCGGCATGGAAAGGCCCTAGACCCTCCCGTCTGGGGATAAATAGGGGGCCATCCGGGACGGCATGGTCCCCAAGATATGTGGTATTCCCAATGGTTAGGCAAGTGACGTTGATGTGATTGCCTATTTTTTCTACAGCGGAGCACAAGCTCAAATTTGCTGCAAAATCCTGTTGCGGCCGCAGAAGGCGAGACCTATCGTCGATCCAACATCGTGATCGACAAGGAGAGCGAATCAATGGCTAGCATGAAGACCATCCGCCTCGCGGCCCTCGCCACCACCGCCTTGGCTGGCCTCGGCATGGCAGCCGCCCCGGCCGCCGCATCCGAGAAGATCAAGCTGCAGCTGGGCGGCTTCTTCGGCCAAGTCGTAGGCTACGCCGATCAGGACGACGATTACGAGCGGGCCAGCCTCACCAACTACAAGAATTTCGACCAGAAGTCGGCCTCCGAAATCCACGTCAAGGGCGAGACCAAGCTGGACAACGGCATCGCCGTCGGCATGCGGGTCGAGTTCGAATCCGACAGCTTCAACGGAGACAACGGCACCAACGGCAACCGGGCCTTCGACGAAACATTCATGTACTTGGAATCGGAGATGCTGGGCCGGCTCGAACTGGGCACCACTTCGGGGCCCGCCTGGAACCTGGGCCACCGCGCGCCGAACGCCTCCATCATCGGCTTGAACACGGGCGACATCTGGGTTGGTACGGTCTATTTGGCCCTGCCGGCCAACCACAGCGCCCGCGGCGCCATGGGGGCCACCGGTGCCGACGACAGCAGCATGTACAACCGTGTCAATTACATCACGCCGCGGTTGATGGGCTTGGCTGCCGGTCTGACCTACGTTCCGGATGCGGCCGCCAACAACAATGCGGCCATCAACAAGAATGCCGCGGCTTTCAACGGTTCCTACTGGTCCGGCACCCTGGCCTACGACGAGACCATCATGGGCGTGAAGGTCGGCGTGGACGGCCACTACGCCCGGCGCGGCGTCGATGCGGCCACCAACGTGATCGATGCCAAGACCGAGTGGGTCGGCGGCGGCCTGAACCTTAGCTACGCGGATGTGACCCTGGGCGGCAGTTACGAACGCCAGCTCAGCAAGAACGCGACCCGTTACAACGCGGCCACCACGACGACTTCCATGGACGGCTGGAAATGGGACCTGGGCCTGACCTATGCCCTGGGCCCTCACACCTTCGGCGTGACCTACACCAAGGGCCAGACCCAGGGTGCCATTCTCACCAAGGGTGACGACGAGTATTCGGAATGGGTGGTCGGCTACAACTTCAACCTCGGGCCCGGAGTCGACTTCAACGCGTCGGTCTTCCGCGGCAACTATGAAAACGAAGTCGGCGGCGCCGCCAACGAGAACGACGGCTACGGCGTCCAGGCCGGCGTCCTGCTGACCTTCTAATCCCTTCTACCGACTGCTCTGGTTGCGCCGGGCCCCCTTCCCCAGGGGGCCCGGTCTCGTTTTCGGGCCTCCAGCCGCGTCTCCCACCTCTTGCTTTCTCCGTCGGCCCGGCCGATCCTCCGGCCATGCAGATCGACACCTCGCGCGAGCGCGCCCGCATCACGGCGGTGCTGGGGCCGACCAACACCGGCAAGACCCACTTCGCCATGGAGCGCATGCTCGGGCATGCCTCGGGAATGATCGGCTTTCCGCTACGCCTGCTGGCGCGCGAGAACTACGAACGCGCGGTCAAGATCAAGGGCTCCGGACAGGTGGCGCTGATTACCGGCGAGGAAAAGATCGTTCCCGCCCATCCGCGCTATTTCCTCTGCACCGTCGAGGCCATGCCCGCCGACCGGCCGGTGGCCTTCCTGGCGGTGGATGAAGTCCAGATGTGCGCCGACCCCGACCGCGGCCATGTCTTCACCGAACGGCTTCTGCACGCCCGTGGCCTGCAGGAGACCATGTTCATGGGCGCCGAGACTGTCCGCCCCCTGCTCCGGCGGCTGGTTCCCGATGCCGAGTTCGTCGTCCGCCCGCGCCTGTCGACCCTGTCCTATGCCGGCCAGCGCAAGCTCACCCGCCTGCCGGCGCGTTCCGCCGTGGTCGCCTTTTCCACCACCGACGTCTACACCATCGCCGAACTGGTGCGCCGCCAGCGGGGCGGCACCGCCGTGGTGCTGGGGGCGCTGAGCCCGCGCACCCGCAACGCCCAGGTCGCCATGTACCAGGCCGGAGAGGTGGACTATCTGGTGGCGACCGACGCCATCGGCATGGGCCTGAACATGGATGTCGACCACGTGGCCTTCGCCGCCACCCGCAAGTTCGACGGCCGCCTGGCCCGCGACCTGACGCCGTCCGAACTGGCCCAGATCGCCGGACGCGCCGGACGGCACATGAACGACGGCACCTTCGGCACCACGGCCGAGATCGGCCCCCTGGCCCCCGAGGTGGTCGAACGCATCGAGGGCCACGCCTTCGAGCCCCTGCGCTACCTGTTCTGGCGCAATCCGAGGCTGCGCTTCGGCTCGATCGAGGCCTTGCAGAAGAGCCTGACCCAGCCGCCGCCCGCCCAGGGCCTGGTCAGGGCCCGCGAGGCCGACGACGAACTGGCGCTGAAGATCCTGCTGCGGGACGAAGCGGTGCGGCGCGCCGCCGCCGCGCCGGACAGGGTCCGCCTGCTGTGGGATGTAGCCCGCATCCCCGACTTCGGCAAGGTGCAGCCCGAAGCCCATGCGCGCCTGCTGGCCCGCATCTTCGGCTTCCTGGCTGGCGCCGAGGCCCGTCTGCCCACCGACTGGGTGGCGGCCCAGGTGGCCCGCATCGACCGGACCGACGGCGACATCGAGACCCTGATGCAGCGCATCGCCCATATCCGCACCTGGACCTACGTCTCGCACCGCGCCGACTGGATGAAGGACGCCGGCCACTGGCAGGGCGTCACCCGCCAGATGGAGGATCGTCTATCCGACGCCCTGCATGAGCGGCTCACCCAGCGCTTCGTCGACCGCCGCACCGCCGTCCTGGTCAGCCGGCTTAAGGAGAACAAGAAGCTTCTGGCCGCCGTGGACGCCGAAGGCTGGGTTCTGGTGGAAGGCCTTCCGGTCGGCCGCATGGACGGATTCCGCTTCCACCCCGAGGGGCCGGATGCCGGAACGGCGGCCCGCGCCGTTTCGGCTGCCACCCGCAAGGCCCTGGCCTCCGAGACCGCAAGGCGCATCCATCTGCTGGAAAGCGACGGCGACGAGGCCTTCGCCCTCCAGACCGACCGGTCGCTGGCATGGCGCGGCGCCACGGTGGGACGGCTGGTTCCCGGCGGTACGGACCTGAAGCCTCAGGTCGACGTCCCCGCCTTCGACTTGTTGGCGGGCGACGACCGGGAGCGGATTCGCCGCCGCTTGGCCGCCTTCGTCGAGGCCCAGGTCCGGCGCCGCCTGGCACCCCTGGCCGCCCTGGAATCCGCCGATTTGTCCGGTCCGGCGCGGGGCATCGCCTTTCATCTCATGGAATCCCTGGGGTCCTTTCCGCGCGGCCGGGTGGAAGACCAAGTGGCCGGGCTTGCCAAGGCGGATCGCAAGGCCCTGGCCGCCCTGGGGGTGCGCATCGGCCGGGAAAGCGTCTTTCTGCCCGCGCTGCTGAAGCCGGATGCGCTCGCTCTCCGAGCCCTGCTCTGGAGCGTCGCGGCAGGTCAGGGTCCTTTCCATCCGCCGCCTGCCGGGCGCACCGCCGTGCCCAAGCCCCCCGGCCTGCCCCAGGCCTTCCTGGAAGCGGTGGGCTTCCGGGTGCTGGGGCCCCTGGCGCTCAGGCTCGACATCCTGGAACGGCTGGGCGATGCCCTCTGGGTCCTGAAGCCGCCCTTTTCCCCGCCGGCCGACCTTGCCAACCTGCTGGGCTGCGGGGCGGCGGAACTGGAAGGCGTGCTGCGCGCGTTGGGCTTCAAGGCCAAGCCGAATGCCGCGGGTAAGGCCCTGTTTATCCCGCCGCGCGGGCGAAAGGCGGCCCGGATCGTCCGCGACAAACCGGATTCGCCGTTTGCCATGCTGCGCACCCTGGTACGGCCCGAAAGGGCGACATTCTGATCGCCGCCGCCGTTCCTGCCCGAACCAAGGCCAAACTCAAATCGGCACCTACTTCCAGGACCAACGGACACACTATGCCGCGTAGAAACTTCTTGCTGCCGGGTCAATAACCTGAGTTCGGATACCTGCTGCCCTGCACCGCCCCTTTCCTTTTTTTTCGCTAGGCCTATGATGGCTCCGGGGACCCACCATGGCCAGAATTCGCAAGATAAAAGTCACCGATGGGGTATTTTGGGTGGAGGCACCGGAAGCGGGCCTGCACGTGCTGTGCGGGTGCCCGGCCGATGTGGTCAAGCACCTGATGAAGCGTGGGCTGATCGTTCCCACGGAATCGCAGGGCGTGGCCTTCGAGACCGGCCCCAACGCCATCCTGCTGGGCGACGTCATGTTGCAGAACGGCGTCTTCGCCAACCTGGCCGAATTCCCGGTCCTGCAGATGTTTTATCGCCAGGGGATGATCATTCCCGGCCATCCCGGCAATACCGGGCGCAAGCCGATCCTGATGGGCCTGCGCGAGCAGGTCGAGTCCCAGCTCCAGTACATCTACAGGGGCAACTATGGACTGGTTTCCGAGCAGGAAATCGAGGCGACCGGCGTCGATCCCGCGACCGCGCGCGACATGATGCGGCTCAAACTGCGCTTCGCCTTCGGCCGCATCCACCATCCCGGCGATCTGATCGACACGCTGTTCCTGGGGGGAGAGCCGGTCGAAGTGATGGGCGGGGTGACGGTTCGGCGTACCAGCTTCAACGTCTATACCTTCGCCTTGGGCGAGGAGAGGGTTGCCGTCGACCTCAACCTGGGGCCGTTCGAGACCTACGAATGTCCCTATCCCTTGGGCAACCACGAGGTGCGGCTGGAATACTTCGCCGTCATCCATACGGGCGAGGGCGACGGCTGGGATTTCAACCGACCCTCGATGGGTAGTCTACTGGTCTTCCAGGGCAAGTTCTATCTGGTCGACGCGGGGCCGCACATCCAGGCGTCCCTGCAGGCGTTGGGCATCGGCCTGAACGAGATCGAAGGCATCTTCCACACCCATTCCCACGACGATCATTTCGCCGGCCTGACCGCCCTGATCCGCAGCGACCACCGGGTCAAGTACTACGCCACACCCCTGGTGCGACATTCGGTGGCCAAGAAGTTGGCAGCCCTGCTGGACATCGAGGAAACGACGTTCGGCGACTACTTCGATGTCCACGACTTGGCGATAGACCAGTGGAACGACATCGAAGGGCTGGAAGTGAAGCCGGTTTTCTCGCCTCATCCGGTGGAAACCACGATCTTCCTGTTCCGCACCCTTTGGGTGGGGGGCTACCGGAGCTACGCCCATTTCGCCGACATGGTTTCCCTGGATGTGCTGGAATCCATGGTGACCGACGATCCGTCGGCGCCGGGCCTCGACCGGGCCTGGTTCGAACGCATCCGCGAATCCTACGCCGAGCGATCCGACATCAAGAAGCTGGACATTGGCGGGGGCCTGATCCATGGCGTCGCCAAGGACTTCCGGGATGACCTGTCGGGCAAGATCATCCTTGCCCATACCGCCCGGCGCCTGACCGAGGAGGAACGGCGAATCGGTTCCGGCGCCCCCTTCGGCACCATCGACGTGCTGGTTCCCGGCAATACAGATTTCACCCGCCGCTTGGCCCACGAGGCGTTGGCGGCCTATTTCCCGGACGTGCCGCGCCACGGATTGCGCCTCCTGCTCAATGCGCCGCTGGCGACCTTCAACCCGGAGACCATCCTGATCCGCGAGGGCCAACCTCACGACGACGTCTTCCTGATTCTCGGCGGCAGTGTCGAACGTCTGACGTCCAACCAGCGGGGCATGGGGCTGCTGTTCTTCGGTTCCCTGGCGGGCGAGGGCTCCGCCTTGCGCGAGACCGTCGCCGGGGCCACCTATCGGGCGGTGGGATTTGTCCAGGCCTTGCGTATTCCCGGCGAACTCTATCGCGGATTCGTCGAACGCCACGACCTGCTGGCCGATCTGCTGATGACGCAGGAAAACCGCCTGTTCCTGCGGGGCTCATGGCTGTTCGGCGACGGCGTTTCGGGAGTGGTGCTCAACGGCCTGGTTCATGCGCTGCAAGGACTGTCGGTGGAAGCGGGAGAGGCCATCGATATTGCCGGCAGCGGCAACCTGTTCATGGTGAAGTGCGGCTCGGTGAATCGCCAGTTGGGCGACGAGGTTCTGGAGATCTTGAAGTCCGGCGACTTCTTCGGGGAGGAGCAGGCGGTATTCGGGACGCCGACCATCTTCCATTTCGTCGCCACCGAACGCTCCGACCTGTTCCTGGTGCCCGGCAGCCGCTTGGCGGACATCCCGGCTTTGCGCTGGAAGCTCCTGGAAACACTGAAGCGGCGGACCCGGGCGGTGGTCGACGACAACGGCAGCCGCCGGATCGCTTGGCACCACGAGTACGGAGTCAACATCCAGGCCGTCGACATCCATCACAAGAGGCTGTTCGAGGTCACGGCGGCTCTGGCGGACGCCCTGGCCGCCGGGCAGGATCATGCCAAGGTTCTGGCGACCCTGGATTTCCTGGTCGACTACGCCCATTACCACTTCGAACAGGAAGAAGATCTGATGCGGTGCTACGGCTATCCAGAGGTGGACGACCACCGGGCCTCGCATCGCCGGCTCCTTGGTCAGATGGATGGCCTGCGCGCCCGTTTGATGGGCGGTGCGAATGCGGACGATCCGGAATTCCAGGAGTTTCTCAAGACCTGGATCGCCAATCACATCCAGGCCGAAGACCGCAAATACGCCGGATTCCTCAACGCCAAGGGCGTCTACTGACCGTTCGGTCCCGACGAACGATTTAGGCCTGCCGCGACCGCATGAAAAACGTCGCGGAACATCGCCGGGGTGAGGCGCCTCGTGTTGGTGTTGTAGCGGGAGCAGTGGTAGCTGTCGAACAGCGCCAAGCCACCGTTCAGGGTGTGATGGGCTGCGTGGGCGAAGCGGCGGGTGCTCTTTTTCTCGCCCAGGGCCGCCAGCACCGCGTTGTGGGCAAGGGAACCCAAGGCCACTAGGACCTTCAGGTTGGGCATGGCGGCCAGTTCGGATGCCAGGAAGGACCGACAGGCGGTTTCCTCGGGACCCGTGGGCTTGTTTTCCGGGGGCACGCACCGCACCGCATTGGTGATCCTGCAGTCCTTCAGGGCGAGTCCATCGTCGGCCGCCGCGCCGTAGGTTCCTTCCGCCAGCCCGAATTCCAGCAAGGTGGCATAGAGAAGGTCGCCGGCGTAGTCGCCGGTGAAAGGCCGGCCGGTGCGGTTGGCTCCCTTCAGGCCGGGCGCCAACCCGACGACCAGAAGCCGCGCATCGAGGCTCCCGAAAGAAGGCACCGGAGCATTGTGCCAATCGGGAAAGGCCCGCCGGTTGGCTTGGCGGAAATCCGCCAAGCGCGGGCAGAGGCCGCAGTCCCGCCCCGGCGCCACCGGCCTACAGGTCCACGCTGGCCGGGTTCATGGGCAGGGGCGCGTCCGACCGGTCGCGGATCATCTCGCGCGGTTCGCGCGGACCATGCTCGCGGCCGCCGGCCCGTTCGATACTGGGGCGCAATTCCTCCAGGTCGAGGAACACATCGGCTTGGCGCCGCAGTTCGTCGGCCACCATCGGCGGCTGGGAACGGATGGTGCTCACCACGGTGACCCGCACCCCCTTGCGCTGCACGGCCTCGACCAAGCGGCGGAAGTCGCCGTCGCCCGAGAACAGGACGATATGATCCAGGTGCTCTGCCATCTCCATGACGTCGATGGCCAGCTCGATGTCCATGTTGCCCTTGATCTTGCGCCGTCCGGCGGCGTCGGTGAATTCCTTGGTGGGCTTGGTGACCATGGTGTAGCCGTTATAATCGAGCCAGTCGACCAGCGGCCGTATGGGCGAGTACTCCTGGTCTTCGACCAGGGCGGTGTAGTAGAAGGCACGGATCAGGTGGCCCTTGGCGGCAAAGATCTCCAGTACCCGCTTGTAGTCGATGTCGAAGCCCAAAGCCCGCGCCGCCGCGTAGAGGTTGGCGCCGTCGATGAAAAGGCCGACTCTTTCTTGTGGGTAGAACATCATGGCGGTAAATCCCTTGATAAAAAAATGACGAGGCACCCCAATGCATCCTATTAGGTAGGACGCTTGACGACATCCCGCAAGGCTCTCGTCCAAGATATTGGAAAGGCTTGTGAAACGATGATCCTCGTGGCCCTGGGCGCCAATCTGGACAGCCCGCGCTTCGGTCCGCCGCAAAGGACTCTGGAGGCGGCGTTGGCGGCCCTGGAAGGGGCGGGAGTCCGGGTGGCGGCGCGGTCCCGCTGGTTCCGCAGCGCTCCGGTACCCGCCTCCGATCAGCCCTGGTTCGTCAACGGGGTGGTACGGGTGGAGTCCGGCCTGGAGCCGGTCGACCTGCTCGCCTTGCTGCATGGCATCGAAGCCGATTTCGGCCGGGTGCGGAGCCTGGCCGGCGCGCCCCGTGTTCTAGACCTGGATTTGCTGGATTACGAGGGGCGTGTCATGGTCCAAGGTCTGGTGCTGCCCCATCCCCGCCTGAACGAACGGGCTTTCGTCTTACTGCCTTTGCAGGAAGTGGCCCCGGCTTGGCGCCATCCGTCATCGGGCTTGTCAGTGGACGACCTGATCGCCGCCTTGCCGGCCGGTCAGGAGTGCCAGGCGATCCGCTAGGGCTACCGGAACCGCTTCGGGGCGCGTCGATCCCGCCGCCTCGCCCTGACGGAACAAAAAGAAGCGTCAATCCTTGCGGAAAAATCGGCCCGTGCCGCTCCAGACCAAGGGATCGCTAACCTGGATTCCGTGTCGTGGTATCCAACCCGTCCGGTCCGAGTTCCCGCAGCCGGTCGTCAAGCCTCTGGCGCACCCGCGGTGTGACGAAGGAGCCCACGTCCCCGCCCAGGCGAGCGATCTCCTTGACGAAACGCGATGCGATGAACTGCTGCTTTTCCGAAGCCATGAGGAATACCGTTTCGACGCTGGGGTCGAGCCGGGTATTCATGCCGGCCATCTGGAACTCGTACTCGAAATCGGAAACGGCACGCAAGCCGCGCAGGATGATGCTGGCCTTCACCTCGCGCACGAAATGCATCAGGAGGTTGTCGAAGGCCCGCACCTCGATGCGGTCCGGCCAGCCGTTGGGTAGGCCGGCGACCTCGTCTTCGATCATCGCCACCCGGTCGGCGACCGGAAACAGCGGCCCCTTGCCCACGTTGGCGGCCACGGCGACGATCAGGCGGTCGCAGAGCCGCACGGCCCGGCCGATGATGTCCATGTGGCCGTTGGTCAGCGGATCGAAGGTACCCGGATAGACGCCGATCAGCGGACGAGTCACGGAGCTTCCTCCACGATCCCGTCTTCCGCCAAGTCGTCCACGTCGCCGTCCACGTCGCGGATGCGGCTGACCGAAACCACCCTTTCGCCCTCCGCCACCCGGAACAAGGTGACGCCGCGGGCCCCGCGGCCCACCACGCTGATGTCCCTGACCGGACAGCGGATCAACTGCCCGCCGTCGGTCACCATGACCATCTGGTCGGTCTCCAACACCGGGAAGGAGACCACCACGGTGCTGGTCCCCTGGGCGCGGTCCAGGTCGATGGCGGCGATACCGGAACCGCCCCGCCCGGTGATGCGGTACTCGTAGGAGGACGAGCGCTTGCCGAAGCCGTCGGCGGTGACGGTGAGCAGGATTTCTTCTTCCTCCGCCATCTTGGCGAAAGGTGGTTCCGCCAGACGGGCGGCCAATCCCTCGTCGCGCGCCCTGTCCTCGTCGCGGCCGGTGTAGTCGCCGCCCGCCAGACGGCGGCGAGCGTTGACCGCCTGCAGGTAGGCCTCGCGTTCGGCCACCTCCGCCTTGACGTGACGCAGCACCGACATGCCGATCACCTCGTCGCCTTCCGCCAGCCTGATGCCGCGCACGCCCGTCGAGGTGCGCCCGACGAAAACCCGCACGTCGGGAACGGGGAAGCGCAGGCACTTGCCCTGGCGGGTGGTGATGAGCACATCGTCGGCTTCCGTGCAGGTGCGCACGCGCACCAGATGGTCGCCTTCGTCCAGCTTCATGGCGATCTTGCCGTTGGCGCGCACGTCGACGAAGTCGGACAGGCGGTTGCGGCGGATGTTGCCCGACGCGGTAGCGAACAGCACGTGCAGGTCGCCCCAGGTGGCCTCGTCCTCGGGCAGGGGCATGACGGTGGTGATGGTCTCGCCTTCCGCCAGCGGCAGAACGTTGACGAAAGCCTTGCCGCGCGCTTGCGGCGTCCCCAGGGGCAGACGGAAGACCTTCAGCTTGTAGACCTGCCCGATGGACGAGAAGAACAGCACCGGCACATGGGTGTTGGCGACGAATACCCGGGCGACGAAATCTTCTTCGTGGGTGGACATGCCGGAACGGCCCTTGCCGCCGCGCCGCTGCGCCCGGTAGGTGGACAGCGGCACCCGCTTGACGTAGCCGCCGTTGGTCACGGTGACCACCATGTCCTCGCGCTGGATCAGGTCCTCGATGTCGTGCTCGAACTCGTTCATCTCGAAGGCGGTGCGGCGCGGGTTGGCGAACTGCTCCTTCACCGCGATCAACTCGTCGCGCAGCACGCCCAGCAGCTTCTCGCGCGACGCCAGGATGGACAGGAACTCCTCGATGCGGGCGCAGAGTTCCCGCAGGTCGGCGGCGATCTTGTCGCGCTCCAGCCCGGTCAGGCGGTGCAGGCGCAATTCCAGGATCGCCTTGGCCTGGGTCTCCGACAGCCGGTAGCGGCCCTCCACCACCTTGTAAGTGGGATCGTCCAGCAGCGCGATCATGGGCGCGACGTCCTCGGCCGGCCAGTCGCGGGCCATCAGGGCATCGCGGGCGGTGCCCGGATCGGGCGCCTTGCGGATGAGCGCGATGACGTCGTCCAGGTTGGCCACCGCCACGGCCAGACCGGCCAGGATGTGGGCGCGCTCGCGCGCCTTGCCCAACTCGAAGATGGTGCGCCGGCGGATCACTTCCTCGCGGAAGTTCAGGAATGCGACCAGCAGCTGCTTCAGATTCATCAGCTTGGGCTGGCCGCCGTCCAGGGCCAGCATGTTGACGCCGAAGCTGGTCTGCAGCGGGGTATAGCGGTAGAGCTGGTTCAGCACCACTTCGGGATGGTGGTCGCGCTTGATCTCGACCACCACGCGCACCCCACGGCGGTCGGATTCGTCGCGCAGGTCCGAAATGCCTTCGATCTTCTTGTCGCGCACGGCCTCGGCCATGATCTCGATCATGCGGGCCTTGTTCACCTGGTAGGGCACCTCGGTGATGACGATGGCCATGCGGTCCTTGCGGATTTCCTCGATGTCCACCTTGCCCCGCATCACCACCGAGCCGCGTCCGGTGTGGAAAGCCGAATGGATGCCCTGCTTGCCGAGAATCACGCCGCCGGTGGGAAAATCGGGGCCGGGAATATAGGTCTGGATGATCTCGTCGAGGGTCAGGTCCGGGTTGTCGAGCAGGGCGCAGAGCGCGTCCACCACCTCGCCCAGGTTGTGGGGCGGGATGTTGGTCGCCATGCCGACCGCGATGCCGCCCGCCCCGTTGACCAGCAGGTTGGGGATGCGGGCCGGCAGGACCGTGGGCTCGCGGGTCGAATCGTCGTAGTTGGGCTGGAAGTCGACGGTTTCCTTGTCGATATCGTCGATCAAGGCATGAGCCGAGCGGGCCATGCGCGCCTCGGTGTAGCGCATCGCCGCCGGACGGTCACCGTCCATGGACCCGAAGTTGCCCTGCCCGTCGATGAGCGGCAGGCGCATGGAGAAGTCCTGCGCCATGCGCACCATGGCATCGTAGATGGCGGCGTCGCCATGGGGGTGATACTTACCCATCACGTCGCCGACGATGCGGGCCGATTTTCGGTAGGGCTTGCCGGCCTCGTAGCCGCTCTCCTGCATGGCGTGGATGATGCGCCGGTGCACGGGCTTCAGGCCGTCGCGCACGTCGGGCAGGGCGCGGCTGACGATTACGCTCATGGCGTAATCGAGGTATGAGCGGCGCATTTCCTCTTCGATGGACACCGGCGCGATATCGGAGCCGGAGGGCGGGAGCGCGGCGTTAGGTTCGGACGGCGTGGTCAACGGCGAATATCCCAGCATTTCACAGGAAAAGGGAAACCGGCGGTGCGATCTCCGGAAGAAGGACGAAATCTAGCATGCTTTCGCAGTGCAAACAACAGCGGCAAGGCGCGGGAATCCGCCATTTGAGATAGGGTGAAATCCCGGCTTGTTCCCAGTCCCGGCGGGGCGTAAGGAACTATGGGGAAACTTCGGGAGGTGGCCAGATGGCCTATTTGGAATGGCAGCCGAACCTGAGCGTCGGCGTGACCGAACTTGACGAACACCACAAGCAACTGGTGGCACTGATCAACCAAGTCTACGATTCGCTCGCGGCGGTGGACCAGCAGGAGCGGCTGGCCAGGGTCCTGAACGACTTGGTGGCCTACACGCGCTTCCACTTCGATCGCGAGGAACACTATCTCCGGGTCAACGGCTATCCGGACTACAACAGCCACAGGGCCGCCCATGCCGCGCTGGTACAGCAGGTCATGGAGCTGCAGGACCGGATCAACCGCGACCCGGCCTCGGTCAAGGCCATGGACACCATGGACTTCCTGTCGCGCTGGCTGATCCAGCACATCGTCGGGCAGGATTTGAAGTACAAGTCCTATCTGGCGAAGGAATAGGTACGGTCAGCAGCGCCCGAACACCCGCCGAAAGATCGTGTCCACCTGGCGGGTGTGGTAAGCGATGGGATCGACATCGAAAAGTTCCTTCAGGGCTTTTCCCCCCAGCTTGGCCATGACATCGGCATCCCTGGACAGGAAGAACATCAGGCGGTTGGCGTGCCCGGCGGCCTCGCGATCCTCGGCCGTCAATTCGACCGTGCCGTCCGGCCGGTCGGGATCGATGCCGAAGCTGCCCCAGACCTTCATGGCGTTGCGCTGGACGATCTTATAGGCGTCCTCGCGCGAGACCCCGTTCTGGGTAAGGAACAGCAGAACCCGTTGCGAATCGTGGATGCCGCCGAACTTGTTCAGGTGCTCCATCATGTTGGCCGGATAGACCACCAGCTTGGCGATCATGCCGGTGGCGCGGGCGAGCGCGAAATCCAGGGTCACGGTGGCGTCGGGACCGATCATGCGTTCCGCCGAGGAGTGGGAGATGTCGCGCTCGTGCCAGAGCGCCACGTTCTCCAGCGCCGGCACCACCGCCCCGCGCACCACGCGGGCCAAGCCGGTGATGTTCTCGGTGAGGATGGGGTTGCGCTTGTGGGGCATGGCGGACGAGCCCTTCTGCCCCGGCGCGAAGTATTCCTGGGCCTCGCGCACCTCGGTGCGCTGCAGGTGGCGGACCTCGATGGCCAGGCGCTCCAGGCCGCTGGCGATCACCGCCAGGGTGGCGAAGAACATGGCGTGGCGGTCGCGGGGAATGACCTGGGTGGAGACCGGTTCGGGCGCGAGTCCCAGCTTGGCGGCCACGTATTCCTCGACCCTGGGATCGATGTTGGCGAAGGTGCCGACGGCCCCCGAAATGGCGCAGGTGGCGATTTCCGCCCGGGCGGCCACCATGCGCTCGCGGTCGCGCTTGAACTCGGCGTAGTGGCCGGCCAGCTTGACGCCGAAGGTCGTGGGTTCGGCGTGGATGCCATGGCTGCGGCCCATGCAGGGCGTCGCCTTGAATTCGAAGGCCCGCTTTTCCAGGGCCGCCAGCAGGCCGTCCAGGTCGGCGATCAGGATGTCGGCGGCCTGGGTCATCTGCACGGCCAGGCAGGTGTCGAGGACGTCCGACGAGGTCATGCCTTGGTGGATGAAGCGGGATTCCTCGCCCACGTGCTCGGCCAGTTCGGTCAGGAAGGCGATGACGTCGTGCTGGGTCTCGCGCTCGATGGCGTCGATGCGGGCGATGCGCTCCGGGGTGTAGGGCTTGTCGCCCCGCTCCCACACGGCCTTGGCGGCCTCCTTGGGAATGACTCCCAGCCCGGCCAGGGCGTCGCAGGCATGGGCCTCGATCTGGAACCAGATGCGGAACTTGTTGGCGGGGTCCCAGATGGCGGCCATCTCGGGCCGGCTGTAGCGCGGGATCATCGGCGGCTCCTGATCAAGGGTGGCACAGGGGCGTCCTCTTTAGAGGAAGAGAACTCCGCTGCCAAGGGGGGCTTCCTCACGCCGACTGCGCCGCGAAACGGGCATCAATCCATCCTTTTTCCGCAAGAACCTCTAACGCCAAACGGATTTGATGTTGGTTGAACGGTTTCTTGCGCTCGTTCCAAGCATAGGCCTTGGCAATTACGTCTTCGGCGGTCGCGGCGGCTTGGTGAGCGACAACCCAGTGGACGGTCGAAAGAAGCTCCAAGCCGAATGGCGTTTCGAACCCATCGACCAAGGCGGCGACCCGTTCGAAGCGGGTGCGGGTTTCGTCGTCGCCATGAAGGAAGGCGTTCGCGTCCTTTACCGCGCCCGGCACAAGCTCAAGCTGCTTGTCAGGAGCATCACCACCGTCGGCATAGCCGGAAATAAGGTGTCCCTCGATCTCGCGAAGCACATGGCGGAGGTTTTCCGCATAAGGACCGTAAAGCGCCTGCACATAGCGGAGTCGGAGCGGTTGTCCGGCTTCCTGCATGAAGTACATGAGTTTATGGACCTCCAGCAGGGTCACGAACGGATCGAGCAGCCCCCGAAGGTAGCGGTCGAGGAGCACCACCAGCGCCGCCCGACCAAGTGTCATCTCAGGAATGTTTCGCGAGGCCGCCATTGGGCGAGAATGGGGCGCTTTTCCCGGTTCATAGATAACAACTTCAAGGTCATTAATACCTTGCAACGCTTCTTTGATACGAGGGCGCACGTCAACCCACTTGAGGCCCCCGAGGCCGCTGCCAAGCGGTGGAATAGCGATGGAACGAATGCCCCTGGCGTGGATTTCCTCGACCAGTGCCGCCAAACCTGCCTTGATGTCTTCCATACGGCTCTTGCCGCGCCAGTGCCTCTTGGTGGGAAAATTGATGATGAAGCGCGGGTTGGTCAGGGTTCGGGTTTCGAACACGAACATGCGGCCGGGTTGAACTCCACCCTGTTGGCAGGCTAATTCGTAGGCGTGGAAATTCGCGGGAAACGCATTCTTGAACTGAAGCGCGATTCCTCGGCCCATGATGCCGACGCAATTGACCGTATTGACCAGGGCTTCCACATCCGCAGCAAGGATATCGCCCGTCCTGAACTCGATCATGACCACAACTCCCTGCTCAATAATACCACTCCCGCCGGATTTCGACAGCGGGACGGTGCTCGGCATCCCGAAGGACGTCGGAAACCTGAACGGCGACGGCTTGAGAGTAAACGCCGATGCGAGCAACAAGCGACCAGGGAAACGACTCGTGCATCAGAAACTCGGCCTGTTTCCCTTCCTTGATACCAGGAGGACGAAAATTCCTGGCTTCCACGGCCGGCCATAAATTGTCACGGCCCACAACATGATGTGGATATTTGAAAATATACACCAACCCTGTTGATTGACGCGCCGAGGTTGCGTATTTTAGCCCTGCTTGACGAAAAAGGGAGATGACCGCCAACGGCAGCCATCTCCCCCATTCCGACGGCAAGCGGTTGAAAGCTTCCCGATCCGGTTCGCACCTACAAGGAATCCTTTCGGCCGCTTCATGTCAACCCCGCTCATGAAAGGAGATTCCCATGAGCAAGACGAGCGGCACCCTTCCGCCCGGCAGCAATACCCGCCGGGACGGAGGCATCTACCAGGAAGTCGGCCCGCGTGGCGGTGAGAAGCCCAACTACGCGACCGTACCCGACAACACCCGGCTCCCACCCACTACGACACCAGGTCATGGGTGGAAGCCAATTGACCGCACGCCCGACAGCAAGCGGTAACCGTCTGAGGGCCGCCCATCAGCAATGGTGGGCGGTTTCCCAGAAATGTCGGAAAGGGGGGTGACCCATGGCCTTCACTGCCCAACGCTTTGCCGGAAAGCTCCGAAACCTCCGCGAGTCATTTGGCAATTCCCTGACCGAAGTGGCCTCTGCCACCGGTATTGGGACGCAGGCGCTCCAAGCCCTTGAATCCGGCACCGCGACACCGACCGGGGACGAGGTGCTGATTCTAGCCGACTATTTCAAGCGGGAATTCCCTTGGCTCATCGATGACGATGCTGTCGATCCCGATGAAAACATGACCCTCCTGTTGCGCTCCGAGGGTGGGCGCCTGGCTGCCGCCGACCGTCATGCCATTGCCGAATTCTTGCATTTGTGCAAATCCCAAGCGCTTCTCGAAGAACTCCTTGAAATCCGCCCCGCTGTCGCTGAATTCAAGTTTCTTGTGAAGGGCGGCTATTTTAAGGGCCAGGGAATCGACTGCGCCCAGGCCTTCCGCAAATGGCACCAGTTGCCGGTGAACGGCATTGTCCCCGATATCTTCGATTGGCTTCGTGGTGCGGGCCTTAGGGTATTCCGACGGCCATTGCCGAATTCACCGATTTCCGGGCTGTTCGTTCGCCACCCCGAGGTCGGTAAGTGCATCCTGATCAACGCATCCGAGGACCTATACCGGCAGCGCTTCAGTGCTGCGCACGAGGCCGGGCATGCCTTGCTGGACGCGGATAAGGAATTCAACGTTTCGTCCCAGGCGGATGATGGCAGCATAGACCGAACCGAAATCCGGGCCAATTCTTTTGCCTCGGCGTTTCTAATGCCGCCCGAAATTCTCAAGATGCTCGGCACTCAAGATCAATGGCTACGTCCGGAGAAAATCGTGGATGCCGCCGACCGTCTATCGGTCACCATTCCAGCGCTTCTTTCGGCTCTGGTCCGCGACAAGATCATCGATGAGGCGGCTCGTTTCAATCTGCGCAACATGAGGCTACGCCTGCCGGAGAAGCGTGAGCCAGAACTGGATGGCCTGACTGGGCGGCAATTGGACCGGAAGAAAGCGCTCCTCGCCACGGGCCTGCATTCCAAATACGTTCAACAAGCCTTCGAGGCTCATCGCCAGGGGCTGATTTCTTCGGCGAAGCTCGCGGAGATGCTTCTTGTAGACCCCAGCGAGGTCGTTGAGTTGGCCTCGCTATTCGGGACGAGTCTCCACCATGGTTGATGCTCCTCCAGACCTGGCCGTTCGGTCGTTTCCGGCCGTCTCGGCCATCGATACTTGTGCCGTATGGAACATTCTTTGCAGTCGGACCTTGAACAGCGCCACCAAGGGACAGAACCGTCATTTCGTGTTGGCCGACTACGTACGGTATGAATGCCTGGTCAAACGGAGATCGAACGGGAAATCCGAAATCGAGGCAAGCATGCAGCGCCAGTTGTCTGCGGAACTCGAAGAGGGGCGCAGTTTCAGCGTTCATCAACTCGCTGTCGGTGACCTCTTGGAACTGGTAACAGCCGTCGGCTCTCCCAGGCGCTTTGACAAGGGTGAGTTTGCGGCCTTGGCGCTGGCCCGGAAACTCAACAATGGTTTTTTGACCGATGACCGGGCGGCGAAACGTGTAGGTGAGAGCGTGGTCGGTACCGCCTTGGTCCGGACCACCCCCCATCTTGTTGGCTGGCTGGTCTTTGCCGGCTGTTTGGTGGACGGCGATATCCCAACCATCATCAAGGATAATAAGGTGTTCCGTGGGGACAACGGCCACTTGGGCCAGTTCATCCAGAAATCCTATGAGCATGCCCTGGGGCTGCGTCTTTGTGACCGGTTGGCGCGATAATCAGCCCCCCTATGGCCTTGAGCATCAAGGCCAGGACGCCGCCGAAGGTGGCGCCGACCATCCATTTGACGACGAGCAGATCGCGCTCGATCCGGGCGATGTCGGCCTTGAGGCGTTCCACGAATTTCAGCGTATCGAACGTGATGACCGACATGAGGTCAGTTTGCCGCGATCCTGGATCGTGGTCAACGAACTTCCCCCATCGCTGGCATCGCCGTGGTCCCGGAACGGAAGCCAGGCTTCAACTCGTTGGTCCGTAACGACGATAATGGGGCGGTCGCAAGCGACCGCCCCTTCGTTCATCCCCAAGACCGAAGATCAGGCCGCGAGACGCAGGTCGCGCACTGCAAACAGATGACCGACCCAGGCTTGGTCCTCGATCTTCTTGAGGCCCTTGACGACACCCCAGGTGACGACCGGTTCGCAGGCAACCACCGCCAGGTAGGAGGCGGCGAAAGCCAGCCAGTCGGAGAAAGCCGTCGTCCCCTCGCCCACGAACAGCCAGAAGCCGACCATGGCGGTGACGCCCGCATAGTACTGGGCGTCCAGGGCCACGATGCGCCGCCAAGTCAGGCGCCGCGCCGCATCCCCTTCGAACAGGCGCTTGCCCTGGCTGTAGTGGACGGCGATCAAGGGCACCATCAGGGACAAGGAATTGACCCCCAGGTGGACCAGATCGCCCGGTTCGAACAGCAGGCCCTGCATCAGCAGGCCCAGGCCGAAGCCCAACAGCGTCGGCGCGAAGCCGAAGGTCAGGTAGATCGCCATGGCGCCGACGAAATGCAGCTCGGACGGGCCGACCGGCATGTGGAAGCTCTGCATGAACAGCGAGAAGAACACCGCCGCCGCCACCGTCTTCAGCGGCGCCACCGGCGAACGCATAAGGTCGCGGAGCTGTTCGCGCGCCCCCCAGGCCACCAGGCCCAAGGCTCCCGCGTTGGCGGCCAACACTTTGGCCGGAGCGACGAATCCAGGTTCGATATGCATGTATTTCCGACTCCTATCTGCACCCACCGTGCATCGGTTGAGAAAAGACCGGAGAAGGTTTCTCCTCCGGCCGCACAGGCAGGTCTCCTGGCTCACGGATCGTCGCCGGGCCCGGCCTTCCCGGGAGATATCCTCCCAGTGGCCGAACGGGCCGGCTACCGTTCACAGTTGCGGGGGCAGCCACGGATCGGGCCCCTGTTGGGTCGTCCCTACCGTGTTCCCTTTTGATCCCGCGGGCCTTGGCCCGCCGGAACCCGTGCATCGCCATTCTGTCTCCTGGCGGCGGTGGAAGCAAGGGGCGAGCAGCTAAAGAACGTAACTCCAGGCCAGTCCGACGGCCGCGCAGGCCCCGATCACCCTCATGATGTCGATCTTGTATTTGAACAGGGCGATGAAGGCCCCGGCCGCGACCAGGGCCGCGAAGCCCTCGAAGGTTCCGGAGAACGGCGCCGCCGGAGTAGCCAGCGGCCACAGGACATGCCAAGCGAAGAAGACCGCCAGGTTGACCACCACGCCAACCACGGCCGCCGTGATGCCGGACAGCGGCGCCGTGAACTTCAAGTCGCCGTGGGTGGATTCCACCAAGGGCGCGCCGGCCAGGATGAACAGATAGGACGGCAGGAAGGTGAAGAACGTCGCCACCGCGGCGCCGGCCACCCCGGCCCAGAACAGCATGTCGGGGCCGAAGATCGCCTTGGTCCAGGCGCCGATGTAGCCGACGAAGGCCACCACCATGATGAGCGGTCCCGGCGTCGTCTCGCCAAGCGCCAGGCCGTCGATCATCTGGGCGCCGGTCAGCCAGCCGTAAGTCTCCACGCCCCCCTGGTAGACATAGGGCAGCACCGCATAGGCGCCGCCGAAGGTGACCAGGGCGGCCCGGGTGAAGAAGTCGCCCATGTCCTGCAGCACCGGGTTATCCCAGACCAGGGCCATGCCGGCGGCCCAGATGACGAGGCCGCCGCCGACCTGTAGCGCAAGACGCACCGGACTGAAGACCGTATGGGCGAGGCGCGGCGTGTCGTCGTCGATCAGGGCCGGACCGTAAGTTTTCTTCGAGGCGCCATGTCCGCCGCCGACCTTGAACTTGTCCGGTGCCGCCCGCCCTCCTACGAAGCCGAGGATGCCGGCCGCCAGAACGATGTAAGGAAAGGGCACGTCGAAGACGAAGATGGCGAGGAAGGACAGGGCGGCGAAGCCCCAGAGCACCGCGTTCTTCAAGGCCCGTGACCCGATCCGCCAAGCGGCGAACAGGACGATGGCCACGACGGCGGGTTTGATGCCGGCGAACAGGCCCTGCACGATCTTCACGTCGCCGAAGGCCACGTAGACCCAGGTGAGCCCGATCAGGATCAGGAGCGAGGGCAGAACGAACAAGGTGCCGGCCATGATGCCCCCCCAGGTCCGGTGCAACAGCCAGCCGATGTAGATGCAAAGCTGCTGGGCCTCCGGTCCCGGCAGCAGCATGCAGTAGTTCAGGGCGTGCAGGAAGCGATGCTCGGAAATCCAGCGCCGCTTTTCCACCAGTTCCTGATGCATGACGGAGATTTGTCCGGCCGGACCGCCGAAGCTGATGAAACCCAGCTTCAGCCAGTAGAGAAAGGCCTCCCGGAAGGAGGGATGGGCGGGTCGTTGGGTGTCGCTCATCGGGCGGTTCCTTGTTCGAACGATGCCTGGAGGCCGTCGAAGACGGCAGCCGCCAGATCCAGAAGCCGGTCGTCGTCGGGGGCGGATCGGCGCAGCCCGCCCAGGATGGCCTCGACGCCATGCGCCTCGGCCACCGGCAGGCCGCCCACGTCGAGAAAATGGACGATCTCGCCGATCCGTGCCAAGGCCGCATCGCCGTCCAGGCCGAAGGTGGCCAGCAGCGTCTCGAAGGTGACGCGGTTCCCGGTATGGGTGAAGGCGGCACCGTCGAAGTCGAAGCCCAGCCATTCGGCGCGGCAATCGGCCGGAGAATCCAGCCAGACGAAGCGCGCGTCCGGATCGATGTGTCGGCGGATCAGCCAGGCGCTGGCCATGCGGTCGACCCAGAGGTTCCGGCGCGTCGCCCAGATGCGCCCCCGATAGTCGGCCCGCGCCAGGCGCGCCACGACGGCATCCGGCAACGCGCCGGGTTCGTCGGGGGAAGAATGGCGAACGGCCGCCGCCTTTGCTTCCGCCAACGCGGCCTGGGCCTGCCGTTGCGCCTCGCCGGGAAAGAAATCGATCCCCACGACCTGATCCAGGCGGCGGGACAGGACTTGCAGCCGGCGGGCGGCCTGGCCCGAAGGATTCCTTTCCAGATCCGCGACGAACTGGCGGATCTCCCCCACGAGTCCGACGAATTCGGCCGTCCGGTCGAACAGGGCCCGCAGCCCCGCGTCCTGGATTTCGTCGCGTCCCGCCAGGCGGAAAATCTCCGCCGTCCCGCCGGCCGCCAAGGCCTCCGCCGCCAAGGTCGCCAGGGCCGCCGACTGCGCCGCGCCTTCCGGCAACAGGTAGACCCCGTCGCGCAAGGTGGCGCAGCCCAGCGCCCTTGAAGCCCGCCAGACCCGCATCCGGCCGGTGCCGGACTTGGTCGGAAGGGTGACGAACAGGGCGATGAACGACATGACGACCTCGATATTGAATGATATAGATATAACATGTATGTATGTCATATTACAATGACAATCCAAGGAGAATCCGGATGCCCCCCATCGAGCGCCACGTCGCCATCAGCCTGGAAAGAACCGGCCAGGAATTCCGCGAAGTCCACGAATGGATCGACGCCCCGGAACACAAGCTCGCCCATCACGATCTTTCCCGGGTGGCGGAATTCGCGCGCGAGATCACCGCGCTGTTCGGCCCCGAAGCCGCCGACGAATACACCCGCCACCTGCAGGAGGATGTGAAGATGCGCTTCACCATGATCGCCGGCGACACGGGCGAGAAGCTGGCCGAAACCCTGGCGTTCTTCGGGTGCAAGCCATGAAGTGGATTACCCGTTCCCACGTTCATGTCGACCGGGTGGCCTGTCCCTGGCTGATCGCCCGCTTCATCGATTCCGAAGCTCAGTTTCTGTTCGTGCCGCGCGCCAAGGTCATGGAGGTGGCGAAGACGGAAGGCGCCATCGCCTTCGACACCCGAGGGGCGCCTTACGACCACGAAGGCGACCTTTGCACCTTCGACGTGCTGGTCCGCGACTTCGGTCTCGCCGACAAGGCTCTCTTGCGCCTGGCGAAGGTGGTCAACGCCGCCGACACCGGCCGCCTGGACGCCGACCCGCTGGCCTATGGGCTGGAAGCCCTGGCGGTCGGCTATGCGCTCCGCTATCCCGACGACAAGGCCAATCTGGCCCGTCAATTCGAGATGTACGACGCGCTCTACGCCTGGTGTTCGCTCCAGGTCGCCAAGGGCGCATGAGGGGCGAACGTCTCGCCGCCTTCCTGGGCCTTCGCGCCGGCACCGTCGGATTGCTGGCGATGGTGCTGCTGGTCGGCCTGGGCGAGCGTATGGCCGAACGGTTCCTGCCCATCTACATCCTGGCCATCGGCGGCGGAACGTTGGCCGTCGGGCTCTTGCAGGCGATGGATAATCTGCTGTCGGCCCTTTACTCCTACCCTGGCGGTTGGCTGGCCCAGCGGCTGGGCGCCAAGCGGGCGCTGCTCCTGGTCAACGCCCTCGCCGTCGCCGGCTATGCCCTGGTCATCCTGATGCCGCGCTGGGAAGCGGTGCTGGCGGGCGCCGCGCTGTTCATCGCCTGGAGCGCCGTCTCCCTGCCCGCCACCCTGGGTTTGATCGCCCGGTTGCTGCCCCGGGAAAAGCGCACCATGGGCGTCACCCTGCATTCCCTGGTGCGCCGCATACCCATGGCGCTCGGGCCCTTGCTGGGCGGCGCCGCCATCGCGGCGGCGGGCGAAGAGGCCGGAGTACGGCTGGCCTTCGCCGCCGCCCTGGTCCTGGCCATCGCGGGCGTGGCCCTGCAATGGCGGCTGGTGCCCGACGACCGGGCCTTGGGCGCCGAGGCCCTGCCCCTGGGACTGTCGGGAACCTTCCGGCTGATGCCGCCCGACCTGCGGGGCCTGCTGGCCTCGGACATCCTGATCCGCTTCTGCGAGCAAATCCCCTACGCCTTCGTCGTCATCTGGTGCATGAAGACCATCGCCGAACCAGTATCGGCCTTCCAGTTCGGCATCCTGACCGCCATCGAGATGGCGACCGCCATGGCGGTCTACCTGCCGGTCGCCCATCTGGCCGACCGCCTGGGCAAGCGGCCTTTCGTGCTGGCGACCTTCGTCTTCTTTACCGCCTTTCCCGTTGCCCTCGCCCAGGCGCAGTCCTTCCTTTGGCTGGTGCCGGTCTTCGTCCTGCGCGGCCTGAAGGAATTCGGCGAACCGGCCCGCAAGGCCCTCATCCTCGATCTGGCGCCCGACGGCCACAAGCCGGCGGTCTTCGGCCTCTACTACCTGATCCGCGACGCCTTCGTGGCTGTCGCGGCCCTTGTCGGCGCCTGGCTGTGGAACATCGCCCCCACCGCCAACCTGACGGCTGCCGCCGCCTTCGGCGCGCTGGGAACGCTGTCGTTCCTCATCGCCGGACGCCGGGCGCAGGGTTAGGCCGGGTAGCTCTCCTGGTGCCCGCCGACGACGTCCAGAAAGGCTTTGCCATAGCGTTGCAGCTTGGCCGATCCCACTCCGTTCAGACGACCCAGGTCGTCGAGGCTGCGCGGCCGGGCCGCGGCCATTTCCAGCAGGGTGCTGTCGTGGAAGATGACGTAGGGCGGCACCCCCTGTTCGCGCGCAAGCGCCAGGCGTTTCGCCCGCAGGGCCTCGAACAGGCCGCGGTCCTCCGGCCGGTCCGGCTGCCCCGCCGCCCGCCGGG
>JAMOBD010000016.1 GCA_039908345.1 Magnetospirillum sp. WYHS-4 | reverse complement strand
CCCGGCGCCGCCGCCGCCGCCACCAGGGCCGGGCTCAGCAGCCCGCGATGGCTGCCCCGGAACACCAGGTCGCCCAAACGCAGGCGCCGGGCCCGGCGCTTGGCATGGGCATCGTGCAAGGCGTCCTGTCCCGTCCGGGGTTCCTCGCGGATCTCGTGGGAGGGCGTGACCACCACCGGGCAGAGCGCGGAAACTTCCTCGTCGTCCAGTCCCCGCCAGTTGATGGGCACGCCGAAGAAGCCGGCGGCGCCCAGGGTTTCCACGTCCGGATTACGTTCCTCCAGGTGGCGGCGGATGCCCTCCTCCCGGTCGTCCATGCAGAAGACCGCTTGGGCGGCCGGCCGCTCGTCGCGCCGCGCCCAGCGACCCCGGCCGCGGTTGGCGGCCAGGGCGCCCAGCACATGGTCGCGGTAGTGACGCTCGTAGGCCAGAAGCCACAGGTGCCCGGCCCGTTCCGGCGTCAGGCGGTCCAGGCAGGCCAGCAATTCCTCCGCCAGGTCCCGGCCGCCGGCCGCCACGTCGGCGGCGGACAAGCCCAGGTGCTGGGTCAGGCGGAACAGCCGCCAGCCGCTGCCAGATACGCCGTGGCCGACGGATTTCTCGGCTGCCGGCGACAGCCGCCAGGTCCAGATGCGATGGGCCAGGCCCTGCCAGTCCTCGTCGTCGGCCGGGTCCTCGCGCGAACGGCGAAGCAGGCCTTGGGCCTGACTGGCCAGATATTCGGGCAGGCGGCCGTTGAACAGGCTCCAGCGGACCAGCAGTTCCGGCCGCCGCCGCCGGAAATGCCAGCGGAACATGTCGAGCCGCGGCTCGACCCGGAATTCGGCGCGGCAGAGGCGCTGGGCGAAGAAGCGTTCCAGGACCAGGCGCACCGCCAGGTAGTCCATCATCTCCACCCGCTCGGGCGCCAGCTTGCGATAGCCGGGCCGAAGGCTCCGCCACATCATCATGCCCGACCATCCCGGCAGTTCCAGGGCCAGGCGCTCCAGGTAGGCGTCCCAACGGTCCTCGGGCAGGCCCAGGAGGGTGAGTTCCTCCAAGATGGCGGCGAGCGGCTCGTCGGGCAGGTCGTCGACCGCTTCCTTCCAGTCGGGGAAGTCTTCCAGGCGCGGGCCGGCATCGGTGCGGGCGTTGTGCCGCCAGGCGGCGTAGAAGCCCCGGTCGCGGCCGGGCAGGTTCCAGGCCGCCAGCCCCTCGTCGAGGAACGAGGCCAGATGGCGCAGCAGGTAGGGGCGCATCTCGTCCAGGATGTCGCGGCCGGTGAGCCGGAACAGCAGGCCGCGCAAGGTGATCTCGCGTCCCACCTTGCCTTCCAGGGCGGCGAGCAGGCGGTCGGCCTCGTGGCGGATCAGGTGGTGGGTGCGCAACTGCTCCGCCTCGACCTCGATCGAGGACAGCCCGGCCAGCAGCCGTTCCGCCCGTTCGGGCGCCAAGTCGACCAGGTCCTCGGCATGGGAAGGTTCGTGCTCCAGCCCCAGCGCCGCCAGGCAGGCCTCCCAAAGGGCGGCGACGGCTTTTGGGCCGCCGCGGCGCAAGTCCTCGGGCAGATCGGGCTGCCAGGTCTCCAGCGCTCCCATCTCGTCCATCTGCCAGGCCAACTGGCAGGCGGTCAGGGGCTTGAAGTCGTGCAGCAGGGCCGTCCGATAGACGTCGAGGCGGCGGAGCGGCCCGACAGGCCGGCCGGCTTCCAGGTCCGCGTCCTCGGACAGGACCTCCTCCAGCCCGCCGCGGGTGATGCGGCCCTGGCGGAAGAAGGCCCGGTATTCCGCCTGCGGCAGGAAGCCGAAGATGCCGTTGACCCGGTGGGCCTCGGCCAGGGCTTCCGAAAAGGGCAGGTGCTGGAAGCCGTGCAGGGTGTTGTGATGGACGAAGTCGCGGATCGAGGCCTGGCCGGGCAGCACGTGCTCCAGGTGGTGGATGGCGTGGCGCAGGCGGTCGTGCAGGGAAGAACGATCCATCGGCCCCCCCTAGATCCGGCCCGCGAAGGCGGCGCTGAACTTGCCCACCGTCGCCGCCATCAGGTCCAGGGCCGGGGCCGGAGCGATGCCCAGCCCCACCACGGCCACCGCCAGCAGGCTCGCCGCCGCCAGTTCCAGGCGTTGCAGGTCGGGAACGTCGCGCATGGTCTCGCGCACCGGGCCGGTGAACAGGCGTCCGACGGTACGCACCGAATAGGCTGCGCTGATCAGCATGCCGGCGCTGAGCAGCGCCGCCAGCCAGCCCCAGCGCTGGAAACTGCCGATGATCGCATGCAGCTCGGCGATGAAACCTGCCGTGCCCGGCATGCCGACGGCGGCCACGAAGGCCAGCGAGGTGAAGAACGCGAAGCGCGGCGTCACCCGCACCAGGGAACTGTAGTCGGCAATCTCGCGGGTATGGGTGCGCTGGTACAAAAGCCCGATCAGAAGGAACAGCGAGCCGGCCACCAGGCCGTGGGCCACCATCTGCATCACGGCGCCGGTCATGCCGGCCTCGTTGAGAGTGGCGATGCCCAACAGCACCACCCCCATGTGGCTGATGGAGGAATAGGCGATCATCGCCTTCAAGTCGCTCTGGCGCCAGGCCAGCACGGCGCCGTAGAGCAGGCTGGCGAAAGCCAGGGTCATCAGGGTTCCCTGCAAGGCGATCAGGGCTTCGGGCAGCATGGCTCCGGCCCGGATCAAGCCGTAGGAGCCCATCTTGAGCAGCACTCCGGACAGCAGGATGCTGACCGGGCTGGGGGCTTCCACATGGGCGAGGGGCAGCCAGCCGTGCAGCGGAAAGATGGGCATCTTGACGCCGAAGCCGATCAGGAACCCGAGGAAGATCAGCACCTGGGTCTCGCGCGGCAGGGCCTTCAGGCCGGTCGTCATCTCGGCCATGGCGAAGCTATGGGCGGCAGCCTCGTCGAAGGCCAGCAGCAGGGCGATCAGCATGAAGACCGATCCGCCCATGGTATAGAGCACGAAGTTGAGCGCCGCGTGGTTGCGCCGTTCGCCGCCCCAGCGGTTGATGAGGAAGAACAGCGGCAGCAGAGTCAGTTCCCAGAACACGTAGAACAGCGACCAATCCTGAGCCATGAAGACGCCCAGCATGGCGGCTTCCAGCAGCAGCATGGACAGGTAGTAGCCCTTGAGCTTCTCGCGGATGCCCGTGGACGCCAGCAGCGCGACGAAGCAGAGCAGAGTGGCCAGCAGCACCATGGGAAACGAAAAACCGTCCACCCCCAGGGCATAGTAGCTGCCCAGCCGGGGATGCCAGGGGATCTTCTCGAAGAACTGCAGGCCGGCCGCCTTCCGATCAAAGGCAAGCAGCAATTCCCAGGCAGACGCCAGGGCGGCGCCCGAGGCCGCCAGGGCGATACCGCGGATCGGCCGAACCGCTCGGCGGGGCAGGACGGCGATGATCGCCGCTCCCAGAACCGGCATCAGAAGGAGCAATGTCAGCGGCTGCATGAGTCCTGCAATATCCCGAGGGGACGCGTCCCCGCAAGCCAAACCCTCAGGAAGCCGCCGCCAAAGCGGGATCGGCCGGCCGCTTGGGCATCAGGGGACGGAAGGTCGCCTCGCCGCCCAGGCGGTCGTAGATCGCGGCCAAGGCCATGTCCTCGGTGGGGAAGATGTTCCCCTGGGCCAGCAGGTCGAACAGGCCGGTATGGTGCATCACCTCGATCACCTGCCGCTTTAGGCCGGAAAAGACCAGGGCGATGCCGTTGCCCTCAAGGCGTTCGGCCAAGTGATGGATCACCTCCTCGCCGGAGGCGTCCAACTGGTTGATGCCGTCGCCCACCACCAGGAGGAACTTGGCGTCGGGCTGGGCGGCGACCGCCGCCAGCACCATGTCCTCGAAGTAGGAGACGTTGGCGAAATAGAGCTGGCCGTCGAAGCGGATGACGATGATGCGCGGGTCGGTGGGCAGGTTGGGATAGACCGCCAGGTCGCGCAGCGTTCCGTCCTCGAAGCGGCCCAGTTGCGCCACGCGCGGGCGCATGGTCCGGTAGAGGTAAAGCACGATGGCCAGCCCGGCGCCGACCATGATGCCCTTGTCCAGGTGTGGCGCGAAGGCCAGGGTGGCGAGGAAGGTCACCGCGGAGGCCGCACCGTCGTGCCGGTTGGCATGCCAAGCGTGGCGAATGGCCTTGAAATTGACCAGGCCGATCACCGCCATCATGATCACCGCCGCCAGCACCGCCTGCGGGAGATTGTAGAGCAAGGGCGTCAGGAACAGCAGCGTCACCAGCACCATGGCCGCCGTGAAGACCGACGACATGCCGGTCTTGGCGCCGGCGTTCAGGTTGACCGCCGACCGGGAGAAGGAGCCGGAGGCCGGATAGGCCTGGGTCAGGCTGCCGACCAAGTTCGCGAGGCCCTGGCCGATCAGTTCCTGGTTGGGGTCGATGCGGTCCCGGGTCTTGGCCGCCATGGCCTTGGCGATGGAGATCGCTTCCATGAAGCCGACCAGCGAGATGATGATCGCGCTGGGCAGAAGCTGGGCCATCATGTCCAAGTCGAGACGGGGCAGGGCGACGCTGGGCAGGCCTTGGGGGATTTCGCCGACCACGGCGCCGCCCAAGCCCTTGAAGTCGATCAGCCAACTGGTGACGGTGGTCAGCGCCACGGCGATCAGGACGTTGGGCAGGCGAGGCAGGTATTTCTTCAGGCTCCACATGATGGCGAAGGCGACGATGCCGAAGGCGAAGGTCGGCCAATGGGTGGCGCCCACCTGCTGCAGCACGCCCCAGATGTCCTGGGCGAAATTTTCGCTGCGGCCCATCGGGACGCCGAAGATCTTGGACAGTTGCGACAGGCCGATGATGATGGCGGCGGCATTGGTGAAGCCGACGATCACCGGGTGGGACAGGAAGTTGACCACCACGCCCAGGCGCAAGAGGCCCAGGGTCAACTGCACGGCGCCCACCAGCAACGACATCAAGATGGCGTAGCCGATGAATTCGGCGGTGCCCGGCTGGGCATGGGGCATCAGGGCGGAAGCGGTGAGCAGCGAGACCACGGCAACCGGGCCCGTCGCCAGTTGCTTGGATGAGCCGAACAACGCGGCCATGGCCACCGGCAGAAAGGCGGCGTAGAGCCCGTAATAGGCGGGCAGGCCGGCCAACTGGGCATAGGCCATGGACTGGGGGATGAGGACAAGGGCCACGGTGACGCCGGCCAGCAGGTCGGCGCGCAAGACCGCGCCGCCCATCGGAAACCAGCCGAGGAAGGGAACGAACTTCTTGATGTTGTTCATGGTCGCCAATCTGGGATCTGAGGGAAGAGGAAAGGTCAGCGGGCAGGCCGGGACAGCGGCGGCGGAGCGGACCGCTTGTTCTCGGGTTCCTTCAGAAATTCCAGGGCCGTCCCCGGCTCGCCGGCCTCCGCGAAGGTCACGGCCATCATCAGGGCGTCGAAGCGGGTCGGCAGGCGGGGCATTTCATTTTCCTCTTATGCTCACGTGAAACCGACTTCTGTAGTGCATGGCCCATGCCAGAACGGCGTGGCACGGGAACAACCTGTTGAATCTACGTATTATTTTGTTCGACTGTCGTTCGGCAATTCGATAGAGCGGAGCTAAAAGATGTTGCATAAGGCAACCAGCTCGGCACGGACCGCAGGGAGCCTCCGGCGTGATATGGCGCGGAATGACAATGGGATCGGCGGAAATTTCCGCCTTGCAACGGTGTCCCTCTAGTCAATTGCACTGTGCAACGGCTGCCTGCTAGGATGTCGCGGCCGACCTTGTCGTTTCACACCGTCGTTTCCGCCTTCGGGAGGCTGTGGTGCTCCTTGGCTCCCTGCGCCAGAAGATCGTGTTCGCGTTCTATGCCATCGGCAGCCTGATCGTCGGGCTGGCGGCGGTGGCGTCCGCCGATTCGGTGCTGATCGAACGGAAGATCCAGCAGGGACAAAAGGTTTCCGAACTGTTCGACGCCGTATTGCAGATCCGCCGCTTCGAGAAGAATTACCTGCTCTACCACGAGCGTGCCGACCACCTGGAAACCCTGGAGAACGTTTCGGCCGCCCAGCATCTGCTTGCCAACCATCCCGAGGCCTTCGAGCCGCTGGCCGGCCACGCTGGCCTCGGGCGGCTGCAAGAAGGGCTGGCGGTCTATGCCGACCTGTTCGAGGGCTACGCCCGTCTCTATGGCGCCGGCGATTTCGTGCGGGCGGCGGCCCAGCAGGCGCCCCTGCGCCAAGCGGGCAAGGAAGTGGCCTCGATCGCCGAGGGACTGGCGGCGGCGGAACGCCGCCTGCTGGGCGCTTCGGTGGAGCGCCAGCGCGAGGTGCTGATCGTCGCCATCGTCGTCATCACTCTGCTGGCCGTGCTGGTCGGCCGTCTGGTCGCCGGCCGTGTCGCTCGCGCCCTGGGCCAAGTGGAGGAAAGCACCACCGCGGTGGCGCGGGGCCAGTTGGCCCGCATCGATCTGCCAGGTCAGGATCGCGAGATCGTCTCGCTGACCCGCGCCTTCAACCGCATGCTGGAAGAGATGGAACGCCGCCAGCGCCATCTGGCCCATACGGAAAAGCTGGCGGCGCTGGGCACCCTGCTTTCGGGCGTGGCCCACGAACTGAACAACCCTTTGTCAAACATCTCCTCATCCTGCCAGATTCTGCTGGAGGAAGGGGAAGCGGCAGATCCTCGGACCCTCCAGGCCCTGCTGGCCCAGATCGACGACCAGACCTTGAGGGCCCGCGGCATCGTCCGTTCGCTACTCGATTTCGCCCGCAAGCGCGAGACGTCGAAGGAGACCCAGGCGCTGGCCCCATTGGCGGAAGAAGCGGTGCGCTTCCTCAAGGGCGAACTCCCGGCGCGGATCGCCGTCGAGTTCGACATTCCTTCCGACCTCGAGGTGACGGCCGACCGCCAGCAACTCCAGCACCTGTTGCTGAACCTGGTGAAGAACGCCATCCAGGCCCTGGGCGAGAGCGGTCGCATCGTCGTGAGCGCCCGCCGCCATGCCGCGCCGCAGGTCGCCTGCGCGGCCGGACGGGCCATGGTGGAAATCGCCGTGGCCGACGACGGTCCCGGCATCCCGTCCGAGGTCTTGGCGCGCATCTTCGATCCCTTCTTCACCACCAAGCCGGTGGGCAAGGGCTCGGGGCTCGGGCTCTACATCGCCCACGAGATCGTGGAAGAGCACGAAGGCTGCATCGCCGTCGACAGCCCGCCCGGAGGCGGCGCGGCCTTCCATGTCTGGCTGCCGGTTCCCGGGGAGGCCGCGCCATGACGGCCCAGGGACGCCTGCTGATCGTCGACGACGAGGCCATCGCGCTGAAGAACCTGGAACACATCATGCGCAAGGAAGGCTACGATGTCGCCGCCTGCCAGAGCGGCGCCGAGGCCCTGACCCTGCTGGGCGAGCGGGAATTCGACGTGGTGCTGACCGATCTGCGCATGGAACAGGTGGACGGCACCCAGGTGCTCAAGGCCAGCCGCGAGCGCCATCCCGAGGCCGAGGTCATCATGATCACCGGCTACGCCACCATCGAATCCGCCGTCGACGCCATGAAGGGCGGCGCCTTCCATTACATCGCCAAGCCCTACCGGCTGGACGAGGTGCGCACCGTGGTGGCGGCGGCGCTCGACAAGGTGCGGCTCAGGCAGGAGAATCGCCGCCTGCGCGAACAGATCGAAAGCCTATCCAACCGCGCCCGCTTGGTCACCCGCGATCCCCAGATGCTGAAGCTCCTGTCGCTGGCCGAACGCATCGCCCCCACCGACTGCAACGTGCTGATCACCGGCGAGAGCGGCACCGGCAAGGAATTGGTGGCGCGCTTCCTGCACGAACACAGCCATCGGCGCGACGGCCCCTTTCTCGGCATCAACTGCGGCGCCTTCAACGAGGAACTTCTCGCCAACGAACTGTTCGGCCACCTCAAGGGCGCCTTCACCGGCGCCGCCACCGACAAGAAGGGCCTGATCCGTGCCGCCACCGGCGGCACCCTGCTGCTCGACGAGGTGACCGAAATGTCGCCGGCCATGCAGGTCAAGCTGCTGCGGGTCATCCAGGAAGGCGAGGTTCTACCCTTGGGCGCCACCAAGCCGGTGCCCGTGGACGTGCGCTACGTCGCCGCCACCAACCGCGACATCCAGCAAGAGATGAAGGGCGGCACTTTCCGCCAGGACCTCTATTTCCGCCTCAACGTGGTGATGCTGCACGTGCCGCCGTTGTCCGAGCGGCAGGGCGACATCCCGCTGCTCGCCCACCATTTCCTCAACCGCTATGCCATCCTGATGCGCAAGGATATCAAGGATATCTCACCCGCCGTCCTGCAGCGCCTGATGGCCCATTCCTATCCCGGCAACGTGCGCGAACTGGAGAATATCGTCGAAAGGGCGGTGGCGCTCTGCACCGGCCAAGTGATCGACGTCGCCCATCTGCCCGACGAATTCCGCGAATTCTCCCTTCCCGAAGCCGCCCCCGGCGAAAACCGCATTCCCACCTTGGCCGAGCACGAGATGGAATACATCAAGTGGGTGTTGGGCCGCACCGGCGGCAACCAGACCCAGGCCGCCCACCTGCTGGGCATCGACCGGGTATCGCTCTGGCGCAAGTTCAAGCGTCGGCAGGCCTAGGCTGAAAAGCCGTTTCCTGCTAAGACGGGGCCATGGCCGAAGTCCTATCCGTCCGCGCCCTGATGGAATTCTACCTGGCCGCAGGGGTCGACGAGACCATCGGCGAGACGGCGGTCGACCGTTATGCGGCGGCGATCATGCCCGTCGTCGCCTCCTCTCCGCCACCGTTGCCGGCCCCGCCGCTCGTCGCCTTGGCGACTCCCGCCCTGCCGCCCACCGGTGACGCGGCCGTCAAAGGCGCCGTGGCCGCCGCCGCCAACGCCCGCTCGCTGCCCGAACTCCGCCAGGCGCTGGAGACCTTCGACGGCTGCCCCTTGCGCAAGACCGCCACCAAGCTGGTCTTCACCGACGGCAATCCCCAGGCCCGCGTCCTGCTGATCGGCGAAGCGCCGGGGGCCGAGGAAGACCGCCAGGGACTGCCCTTCGTCGGCGCCTCGGGCAAGCTGCTCGACCGCATGCTGGCCTCCATCGGCCTTGATCGGGATGGGGTGCTGATCTCCAATACCGTTTTCTGGCGCCCGCCCGGGAACCGCACGCCCACCACATCGGAAACCGCGGTCTGCATGCCCTTCGTCGAACGGCTGGTCGAACTGGTCGATCCATTGGTGTTGGTCGCCTTGGGTGGCCCGGCGGCCAAGGCCCTGTTGGCGCAAGGCGCGGGCATCAGCCAGTTGCGCGGCCGCTGGTTCGGCTATTCGACCGCCCGGTTGTCCCACCCGATCCAGGCCACGGCCTTGTTCCATCCCGCCTATCTTTTGCGGTCGCCGGCCCAGAAGCGGCTGGCCTGGCGGGACCTCCTGGACATCCGTCGAAAGTTGGATGAGCTTCATATCCACTAGGCGTGGGGTATTGCAGGGGGCACTCCCACTAAAGCTGCGAATGCTTACAAATTATGACGGTTGTCATCGCGCTTTCGATGGGTTATAGGGTTAATAGAGGGTTAACGGATTTCCGGGGATTTCCTGGGGGAGACAGCCGCGTGCCATTCGACCACGGCCAAGCGCAAGTGCGCCGTTACCGATTCATTCCCGCTCTTCTGCTGTCCGCCGCTCTGGTCGGGGCGGGCGCTTCGGCGTATGCCGAGGACGAGGATACCGTCACCGCTCCCGTTGCCACCGCCTCCCTTCCTTCTGCCGCCGCGCCGGCCGTCGAGGAATCGGTCCGTCTGCAGATCCTGTCCGAGGCCGATGCCGAAATCTATCAACAGATCTTCGCCGCCCAGGAGAACGGGGACTGGCGGATCGCGGACACCCTGATCCGCAAGGTCGACGACAAGCTGCTGCTGGGTGCCTTACAGGCCCAGCGCTATCTTCATCCCCGCTACAAGCCGACGGCCGAGGAGTTGAAGTCCTGGATGGACTCGTTCCACGACCAGGGCGACGCACGGGCCATCCACAAGGCCGCCCACCCGGCCAAGGGCAAGGCTCCCAAGGGGTTGCGCGCGCCTTCGGGCGGCTACCTGGTGGGGGGCGGCCATTCGGGCGAACGTATCTATGGCGCTCCCAAGGCTCCGGCCAAGAGGCTCTCGGCCGCCGAAAAGGCGGAAGCCGAGAAGCTGATGGGCAAGGTGGCCGCGCTTTCCCGCAAGGGCGCGACCAAGAACGTCCGCGGCGTCCTGGAAGAGGACCGGGCCAAGAGCCTGCTCAGCACCGTCGACTACGACCGCTACCGGCTCAAGCTGGGAACCGGCTACTTCGTCGACGGCCTGGACGACAAGGCACTGGAATGGGTGCTGCCGGTCGCCCAGCGGTCCGGCGCCTACATCCCCGACGCCCATTGGATCGCCGGGCTCAGCTATTGGCGCATGGGCCGCCTCGACGAGGCGGGTCGTCAGTTCGAGCGGGCGGCGGAAGTCGCCGGCCAGTCGCAGTGGGCCATCTCGGCGGCGGCCTTCTGGGCGGCGCGCACCTATATGATTAGCGGCCGGCCGGAAAAGGTGAACCGCTGGCTGTCCAAGGCCGCGTCCTACCCACGCACCTTCTACGGCATTCTGGCGGCGCGGGTGCAGGGGCATCCGCTGCCCTTCAATTGGGAAGTGCCGGCCCTGACTGCGGAATTGGCGGCCGGCTTGGCCGCCACGCCCCAGGGCAAGCGCGCCCTGGCCCTGCTGCAGGTCGGGCGGACCGAAACCGCCGATCAGGAACTGCGTATCCTGGCCGCATCGGCCGGGGACGAGACCCGGCGCGACATCCTCGTCGTCGCCATGCACTACAACTTGGCCGGCTTGGCCATGCGGCTGGACAACATCCTGCATCGGGACAATGGCGGCTTCGACGCCGCCGCCTTTCCGCTGATGAATTGGAACGCTCCCGGCGGCTCCAAGGCGGACCGCGCCCTGGTCTTCGCCATCGTCCGCCAGGAATCGGGATTCAACCCCCGCGCCCAGAGCCCGGCCGGCGCCCAGGGCCTGATGCAGATCATGCCCGGCACCGCCAGCTTCGTCGCCAACGACCGCCGCTACCGCGGCAAGAATCGCAGCGACCTGCTGGATGCGGACCTGAACCTCTACCTGGGCCAGAAACTGATCGGGCGGCTGCTCGACGATCCGGCCGTGCAGGGCGACATGTTCCAACTCGCCGCCGCGTGGAACGGCGGGTCCGGCAACCTGGACCGTTGGGTGCGGCGCGGCAACCATCAGGACGATCCGCTGCTGTTCATCGAATCGATCCCGGTGCGCGAGACCCGCGAGTTCATCGAGAAGATTCTCACCAACCTCTGGGTCTACCGCCACCGTCTGGGTCAGGCGATACCGGAACTCGACGCCATTGCGTCGGGCGAACGTCCGATCTATACCCGCCTCGACGAATCCATGGTCGTGGTGGCGGAAAATGGCGAAGATTGAAGGGCACCGGGATTTCCTTCCGGTCCATATCGCGGTCCTGACGGTATCCGACAGCCGTACGTTGGATAACGACAAGTCCGGCCAGACCCTTGCCGATCGCATCGGGGCGGCCGGTCACGTCGTCGCCGACCGCGACATCGTCACCGACGACGTCGACCGCATCGTCGCTCGGGTCAAGGCCTGGATCGACGATCCGGCCATCGACGTGGTGATCGCCACCGGCGGTACCGGCGTCACCGGGCGCGACGTGACGCCCGAGGCCTTTCGGCAGGTCTTCGAAAAGGAAATTCCCGGTTTCGGCGAGTTGTTCCGTATGCTGTCCTTCCAGAAGATCGGCACCGCGGCCATCCAGTCCCGCGCCCTGGCCGGCTTGGCCAACGGGACCTACCTGTTCGCCCTCCCTGGCTCCACCGGGGCTTGCCGCGACGCCTGGGACGATATCCTGGTGAACCAGCTCGATTCCCGCTGCCCCCCCTGCAATTTCGTCGAACTGATGCCGCGCCTGAAGGAGCACCTGACGGCGGACGGAGGCCATCGCCACGATCATTCCCACGACGCGCCGAAGCGCAAGTAGCCGGTTGACGGCTACGCCTCCATCGCCCCCAGCGCCTCTTGCCACGACCGCAACGGCGGGCGCTTTCGCGACACCAGCGGAGTGACCGTGTTCTTCTTCCCCAGCGAAGGAAAGTCGTGGCAGGAAGCGGGCTCGACGCGGGTGGCGAGGCCGGCCTGGCGGACGGCTTCCGACACCAACTCGTAAAGCGAGGCCTGGCCGGCGTTGGCCAAGTGGTAGAGCCCGTGGTCCCAGCCGTCGTCCAGGGCCCGGCGCACCGCGTGGGCCACATCCAGGCTGAGCGTCGGGCTGGTGACGATGTCGGCGGCCAGGCGCAATATCGGCTCGCCGGCCCGCGCCTTGTCCAGCATGCGCTCCAGCAACTGGTTGCGCTTGGCCGAGGGCCCGAAAAGCACCGGCAGGCGGAACAGGTAGTGGCGGGGCGTGGCATCCCGGACCAGCAGGTCGCCCATGTACTTGGAATGGCCGTAGACGTTGACCGGGTCGGGCTCGTCGTCCTCGGTCAAGGGCCGGCCGAGGGCGCCGGAAAATACCGTCTCGGTGGAAAAATGCACCATCGTCCCGCCGCTGTCCGCCATCAGGCGGGCCAGCAGGCGCGGCAGATAGGCGTTCAGTCGGCAGGCGGCGTTGGGGTCCTTTTCGCAGGCGTCGATGCCCAGCATGGCCACCGCGTTGATCGCGATGTCGGGCTTATCCCTTTCCACCCGTGCCCGCACCGCGGCGAAATCGCGGGCGTCCAGGTCGGCCGAGGATAGCCCGGTCACCCGGTAGCTGCCGGCCAGCGCCCGCGACAGTGCCGTGCCCATCTTGCCGCTGGCCCCGAAAAGCAGGACCGTTTTCATGCCAGGGCCTCCCGTACCGATTTCGCGATGCCTGCGGAATCGAGCCCGAAGCGGGCCAGCAGACCGTCCTGGGAGCCGTAGTTGTGCACGAAGGCATCCGGCAAAGCGAGGCGCAAGAGGCGCGGTACCGGCATCGCCTCACGGTCGGCGAAGGCTTCCAGCACCGCGCTGCCCAGGCCGCCGGTGCGGATGTGTTCCTCCACCGTCGCCACCAGCCGCCTTCCTTCCGCCAGCCGGAAGAGGGCGGCGGTGTCCAAGGGCTTGACGGTCGGCAGATGCAGCACCGCCGCATCCAGAACATCCGCCGCCTGCAAGGCCTTGGCCGTCATCACGCCGGTGGAAACGATCAGCACGTCGCCGCCATCCCGCATGGGAATCCCCCGGCCGAGGGTGAAGCCGCCTTCTTCCTTCGAGACCACCGGGTCGCCCCCCTTCCCCAGGCGGATGTAGATCGGTCCCCGCCAATCCAGGGTGCAGGCCATCATGCGCCGCATCTCGTCGGCATCCGCCACGGCCACCACCGCCATGCCGGGCAGGGCCCGCATGATCGCCATGTCCTCGATGGCCGTATGGGTCGGCCCGAGGGGGGCGTAGACCAGGCCGCCGCCGTTGCCGATCAGGCGCACCGGCAGGCCGTGCAGGCAAACGTCCACCGCCACCTGCTCGAAACAGCGGCGGGTCAGGAAGGTGGCGATGGTATTGACGTAGGGGATGTAGCCTTCCATCGCCAAGCCCGCCGCCATGCCGACAACGTTGGCTTCGGCGATGCCTTCGATGAAGAAGCGATCGGGGAATTCCGCCTTCATGGCGTCCAGGGTGCCCGCGCCGGGGTCGGAACCGATATAGACCACCCGTTCGTCCCGCCGGGCCAACTGGTGCACCATGTCGAGGGCAGCCTTGCGCATGGCTCAGTCCTCCACGTCCGGGGCGCCCAATGCGGCGCGGATGGACTCCATCTCGACGTCCTTCAGCTTGTTCTTGTGGTGCCAGTCGGGATTGTTCTCGGCCATCGGCACCCCCTTGCCCTTCACCGTATGGCAGATGACCGCCGACGGCCTGCCCGGGTCCAGCGGCAGGCGGGAGAACGCGGCGCGCAGCGATTCCAGATCGTGGCCGTTGGCCTCGGCGACCGCGAAACCGAAGCTCCGCCACTTGTCGGCCAGGGGTTCCAGGTCCATCACCAGGGTGGTCGGGCCGTAGGACTGCAGCTTGTTGTAGTCGATGACCGCCGTCAGGTTGGCGAGGCGGTGCTTGCCGGCCGCCATGGCGGCCTCCCAGACCGAGCCCTCGTTCAGTTCGCCGTCGCCCATGACCACGAAGACGCGCGCGTCGCGACCCTTCATGCGCTGCGCCAGGGCCATGCCGACGCCGATGGACAGGCCGTGGCCGAGGGCCCCGGTCGACGCCTCGACGCCGGGAACCAGGCCACGTTCCGGATGGCCGCCCAGAATGCTGTCGGCACCGCAGAATCCAGCCAGTTCGGCCACCGGGAAGAAGCCCTTGTCGGCCAGCATGGCATAAAGCGCCAGGCAGCCGTGACCCTTGCTGAGAATGCAGCGGTCGCGATCCGGCCAGTCGGGCTCGCCGGGCCGCAGGCGCAGCACCTCGTCGTAGAGCACCCGCAGGATCTCGATCAGCGACAGAGCCGGGCCCAGATGGCCCCGTCCGGCTGCGACCATGGCGTCCACCACCATCCAGCGCAACGCCCGCGAGCGCTCGTCGAGCGGCGTGTTCAATGGGTCTTCCAAAGGGTCTCCAGTCGTGCCTTGGCACGAGCCAGTTGGCGGGCGCGCGCCGCCTCCGCGTCGGGCACCCGGCCACCCAGGTTGCGGCGCTGCCACCGGTCGGCGCGGAATTCGTTGAGCAGGATCAGGCACCAGATCAGGCCGTACAAGGGATAAAGCACGTCCAGGCGATGGGCAAAGTCCGGGTCGCGGACCGCGAAGGCGGGGGCCACCCGGTCGCGGAAGCGTTCACCCAGGGACGGCGAAAGATCCATGCCGCCGTGCAGCATGACGTCGGCAATCGCCTTGGCCGGATCATCCCAGCCGAAGTATTCGAAGTCGAGAAAGGCCAGACGCCCGTCGGGGCGCCGAAGCGCGTTGTGGAAACCGAAATCCGACGGGCTCAAGGCCAACCGGTCCTCGGGCAGGCGGCTGGCGGCTCCGGGAAAGGCCTGAAAGACTCGGGTCACGATGCCATCCATGGCCGGCACCACCCGCTGTTGCAGGAACCCTTCCAGTTCCGGGACGTCATCGCAGACCTCGGTCAGGCGGCCCAGGCGCTCGGCGGCCTGCACCACCGCGTCCGCCGGGGCCAGGCATGCCGCCGAGGCTGGCCCGATCCCCGTGGCGCCTTCCCGCAGGCCTTGGAGGACGAGCAAAAAATCGGCCAACCGGTCAATGTCGTCCGGCGAGGGATCGCCGATGGCGGTTCCCTCGATCCATTCGTGGAGGGCGGCGTGGCCTTCGCGGGCCACGGGCCTGGGCACCGAGTCGATGCCGCTTTCGGCCAGAAAGGTCAGGGCCCGCCACTCGACGCCCAGACGATCGCGGGGATCTTCCTCCTGGGGCGGATAGACCTTGAGGGCGAACGTGGCGCCATCGCAGTCCAGACGCCAGATACGGTTGTTGCCGCCGATCCGCACCGGCCGGACGCCCACCACCGGCCGTCCGGCCAGCCGGGTGCCAAGCGCCAGGACTTCATCCTCGGAAGGTTCAGGCAGCATCGGCGAAGACCTCCCGTTCGATGGCCGGCCAGTCGCCGGTGAACCAGTGGCGCCGGGGTCCCGGCGGAAACCCGGGATCGTCCAGCACCTCCTTGAGGTCGTCGACGAAATGATCGAGACGAAGCGCCGCGATGCGGGCGATCTTGGCCTCGCGGGTCTCCTCGAAGAACACGTCGTCGCGATCGACATCGAGAACGGAGAAGAAGCCCTTGGCTTCCATCCAGGCGCGGGCGGCCGCGCGCAGATCGACGCGGGCCGGATCGAAATGGCCGAAGCGGGTCTTGTGGCTGACCACGAAGACCCGGGCGCCCTTCCGCCGACAGCGGATGAGGAAATGGTCCGCCCCGGCGATCAGGTCGGCCCGGGGCATCAGACGGCCGTAGGCTTGGCCTTGCAGGCGCTGCCAGTCGGAATCGGAGAGCGCAGCCTTGACCTCGGTCTTGCCGCCCGCGAAACCTGGGGGCAACAGGCCCAGCGCGACGGCTTCGTCGCGGAAGACGGCGTCGTAGCCGGCCAGGGTATTGTCGAAATCGATACCGACCCGCACTCCCGTCCTCACTTCAACAAGGTGGTCATGAACTTCACCAGCGGGATACGTTCCACCGACCGGCGATGGCCGACGATGCCGACCTTGATCGCCCCCACCGCGTTGCCGACGAAGGTCATCTGTTCCATGGAGGCGCCCGCCGCCGCCAAGGGTGCGGTCAGCACGAAGAAGGCGTCGCCGGCCCCCACCGTGTCGACCACGGTCTTGGTGAAGGCCGGCGCCTTGGACAAGGTCTTCTCGCCCTTCGTATAGCCCAGGCAGCCCTCGCGCCCGGTGGTCACCACGATGCGCGGGCAATCGATGCGCGACGGCAGGATGCGGCCCACCACCTCGGCGATGTCGGACAGGCGGTCGGATACCGCCAGGCGGGCTTCCGGGGCGTCGATACAGACGTAGTCGGCGCGCGGATACCTGGTAATCAGGTTGTAGCCCATGTTGGCGCTGTTGGACTGGGTATTGACCGCAAGAAAGCGGGCCGAACGCTCCAGCGCCGCGATGGTCGACGGCGTAATCAGGCCGTGGCCGAAATCGGTGACGATCACCAGATCGAATTCGGGACCCCGGTTCTCGATCAGGCTGACGATTTCGCGTTCGAAGTCGGGTGCCGTCGGCGTGTCGTCCATGTGGTAGACCTCGAACATCTTGCGCAGATAGCTGCGGTCGACGTAGCGGGTCTTGCGGGTGGTGGGGGCGGTCTCGCGGCGGAACATGTGCAGCTTGACGTTCCAGCGCATGGAATCGCGGATCACCTTTTCGTATTCCCAGTGCCGCCCGATGGTGGTCACCACCTCCACCTCGCGGCAGAAGTCGGCCACGTGGTTGGCGGCGGCGAAGACGCCGCCCGCGAAGACCTCGCGGCTGGAAAACTGGGTGGCGATGATGTGTTCCTTCGGCGACTTGCCGATGGCGGAAACGTACTTGTAATCATCGATGATGGCATCGCCGATCATCAGGACCCGGTAGTCCTTGATGCGGTCCAGCAGTTCCGTGTACTCGGCCAGGCGGTGGCGGGCGCGCTGCCCCTGCAGGTATTCGTCCAGATTGGGATCGAAGACCGACAGATAGCGGTTGATGAGCGACGACGACGAGAAGGTGGCGTCGTCGGTGAAGACCAGACGGCCGCCGTGGGCTTCCACGGCGCGGCGCTCGTCGACGATGCCGCCGGTCACGTCCTCCTCGGATTTCTCGTACTCCTTGCCCTTGGCGTAGACGGCGGGGCGGATGGCCTCGATGGCCTCCACCGCCAGCGGGAACTGGCAGATGCCGACGTAGTCGACGCATTCCAGGGCGGCCAGCATCTCGGCCCGCATCGGTTCGGCGAAGGCGGGCCGGCCCGGCCCCTTGTTGACGTGGGCGTCGCCGGTCAGGGTGACGATCAGCAGGTCGCCTTCGGCGCGGGCCGAGCGCAGGTGCCTGAGGTGCCCCACGTGCAGCAGGTCGAAAGTGCCATGGCATTGCACCACGGTGCGGCCGGCGTCGCGAGCCTGGCGGCTGAGGGCGGACAGTTCGTCCAGGGTCTTGAGCTTGCCGCGCAGGCCGTTGTCCTCGCTCATTTCCCGTCCCCCTCCTTGCCCAGGTAGCGGAACCAGTCGGCGGTGGCGCCCTTGATGGATTCGGGTTCCCAGACTACCGCCTGGCGCCAGTAGTCGATGTTTCCCAGCATGATTTCCACCCCTTCCTCGAAGGAAACCTTGGGCTTCCAGCCCAGCAGTGCCTTGATGCGCCGGGTGTCGGCGAAGGTGCAGTCGGGCTCGCCGGGGCGCTTGGGGATGTAGGTTACCGGCCCGCCCAGCAGTTCCACCAGCCGATTGACGCTGTAGGTGTTGTCGGAACCCACGTTCATCACCGCCCCCGACAGATCGGATTCGGCAGCCATCACGAAGGCTGCCACCACGTCGGTAACGAAGGTGAAGTCGCGGGTCTGGGTGCCGTCGCCAACCACGGTGAAGGGCTTGCCGGCCAGCTTCTGGGCCAGGAACACGCCAAAAACCGCGCCGTAGGTACCGGCGGTCCGGGCGCGCGGCCCGTAGACGTTGAACATGCGCAAGGAAACCGTCGGCAGGCCATAGGTCTTGTTCCAATGGCGGACGTATTCCTCGCCGACGTACTTGGTCAGCGCGTAGGGGTACATGGGCCGCATCTCGGCGCCTTCCGGCGTGGGATGGACGTCCGGGATGCCGTAGCAGGAGGACGACGCGGCGTAGACCAGGCGCTTGACGCCGGCGGCGCGGGCGCTTTCCAGGACGGCGAAGGTGCCGTCCACGTTGGAGCGGTGATAGACGGTCGGATCGACGATGGAGGGCACGATGTCGGCCATGGCCGCCAAGTGGAAGACCCAGTCCACCCCTTCGAACAGGGGCGCGATGGCCCCGCGGTCGGCGATATCGGCCCGATGCAAGGTCAGGCGCGAATCGCCCGCCAGATGGGCCAGGTTCTCTTCGGACCCGCCGGCGAAGTTGTCGATCGCCACTACCCGGTGGCCGTCGGCCAGCAGACGCTCGACGAGATGGCTGCCGATGAAGCCGGCACCGCCGGTTACCAGGGTCTTGCGAGGGGTTCTAGTCACGATCGAGGTCCATGGCTGGTGCGGTTCTGCACGGCGTCACGACGAAGGGGCGGGCGGCGCCGGACCCGCGTTCTTCGGTCTTCCGGTGCCGGGTCGGCATGATAGCACGGTTCGCCACGGCGGATAAGTCTCCTGCGGGGCGGAAAATCCGGGCTGGCGGGGATGGCGCCGCCGGGCCTATATAGTCGCCCATGAGCAAACCGCCATCCCGCGTCGGCATCGTGAGCCTCGGTTGCCCCAAGGCCCTGGTGGATTCCGAACGCATCCTGACCCGCCTGAAGGCCGAAGGCTACGATATCTCGCCGACCTACGAAGGGGCCGACGTCGTGCTGGTCAATACCTGCGGCTTCCTTGACAGCGCCAAGAAGGAATCCCTGGACGCCATCGGCGAGGCTATGGCGGAAAACGGCCGGGTAATCGTCACCGGCTGCATGGGCAACGAGGAAGACGCCATCCGCCGCCTGTTCCCCGAGGTCCTGTCGGTAAGCGGCCCACAGCAGTATGACGCGGTCGTCGAGGCCGTCCACGAGGCGGTGCCGCCCGCCCACAAGCCCTTCCTGAACCTGGTTCCGCCCCAGGGCCTGCGGCTCACCCCCAGGCACTACGCTTATCTCAAGATTTCCGAAGGCTGCGACCACGGCTGCACCTTCTGCATCATTCCCGCCCTGCGCGGTCGCTTGGTCAGCCGGACGGCTGCCGACGTGCTGGCCGAGGCGGAAGCTCTGGTCCAGGCCGGGGTGAAGGAGATTCTGGTCATTTCCCAGGACACCGGCGCCTACGGGTTCGACCTGCGCCACGCGGAAAGCGCTTGGCGCGGGCGGCCGGTCAAGGCACGGCTGACCGAACTGGCCGAAGCCCTGTCCGACCTGGGGGTCTGGGTCCGTCTGCACTACGTCTACCCCTATCCTCAGGTGGACGAGGTTATTCCCTTGATGGCGGCAGGCCAGATCCTCCCCTACCTGGACATCCCCTTCCAGCACGCCAGCCCGGCGGTGCTGAAGGCCATGCGCCGTCCCGGCCACCAGGAAAAGACCTTGGAACGCATCCGCGCCTGGCGCCGGGAATGCCCGGATCTCGCTATCCGGTCCGCCTTCATCGTCGGCTTTCCCGGCGAGACCGACGCCGATTTCGAGAATCTGCTGGCTTGGTTGGAGGAGGCGGAACTGGACCGGGTCGGCTGCTTCCGCTACGAGGCCGTCCAGGGAGCCGCGGCCAACGCCCTGCCGGACCCGGTGCCGGAGGAGGTCAAGGACGAACGGTGGAAGCGCCTGATGGAAGGCCAGGGGCGCGTTGCCGCCCGCCGTATGGAACGGCTGATCGGACGGACGCTGGACGTGCTGATCGACGAAGTGGACGAGGAAGGCGCCTTTGGCCGGAGCTTCGCCGATTCCCCTGAAATCGACGGCAACGTCTTCCTGAATGGAGAAATTCACTTGAAGCCGGGCGATAAAGTCCATGCGACCATCGAGCATGCCGACGCGGTCGACCTTTGGGGCTCGCTCGCCACCAAGCAGGCCGCCAAGTCCAGCTTCCCCGGCAAGCCGAAAAGACGGCAGGCGAAGACGAGGTAGGGCTAGGGTCCGGACCTATTATACCGCCCGGCCAATGAATCGATGGAGCAATCAGCCCTCCAGGCCGCCATCGACGAATGGCATTCGATCCGCCCAAGGGCCAAGCGCCGACATTGATGATGCGGCGGGAATGGACTATGAATCGGAGGGAAGTTCCGATGCCCGCCGTTCGCGGCAGGCCGGCAGGGAAAGTGGCATGGCGCGAGGGGTCGATATGACGGACGGGCTGGGCCTCGGGATGCGGATACTGGAATCCGTGCCCGATGCGGTCTTGGCCGTAGCCGCCGACCAGGAAGCGAAGGCCCCGGGGCCTCTCCGCGTGGTCTTCGCCAACATGGCCGCCGGTCGGCTGTTGGGGGTGGCTGCGGCCGATCTGATGGCCGCAACCCCGGCCGGTACGGCCGCCCTCCAACGAATTCCTGGCCTTCTGCCCCGCCTGGCCGCCGTTCTTGCCGACGGCAAGCCCGTCGAATGCGTCGAATGCATCGTCGACAGCCACCGGACCCTGTGGCTTCGACTGTCCATCCAGCCTTACGACGGGGGCGCGGTGGCGACGCTTTGCGATGTCAGCCGCCTGAAGGAGGATGGCGAGGTCCTGTCCGCCGCCGCCTGCCTGGGCGAGGCTATCGACACCCTCGACGACGGGTTCGGCCTGTTCGATCCCGGCGGGCGCCTGGTGATCTGCAACCGGCGCTTCCGCGACATCCTGGGGAACGGCAAGGAGCCGCTCCAGCCGGGATCGACCATCGCCGGCATCCTCCGGTCCGCCGCGGAACAGGACATGTTTCCCGCCGCTCGCGGGCGTATCGACCAGTGGCTGTCGGAGAAGATCGATCAGTTCAACGACGATGCCGTCCCTTGCGAGATCGAATACAAAGACAACCGCTGGCTCCGCGCCACCGCCCGCAAGACCCGCGAAGGCGGCACCGTCTGCCTATGGAGCGACGTCACCGGGGTCAAAGTGGCGGAAAACCGTATTCGCGACGCCTTGCACAGCACATCGGGAGGGTTCGCGCTCTGGGACCCGGCGGATCGCCTCGTGCTGTGCAACGACGAATATCGGCGCGTGGTGCCCAAGGTGGCCGACCGGCTGGTGGCCGGCGTTTCCTTTCGCCAGTTCCTGCAGGCGGCCCTTGAACAAGGCCAGATCCGCCTGGAGGAGGAAAATCCCGAGGCTTGGCTTGCCCGCCGCATGGCCAGCCACGTGGCCGAATCGGGCGAAGGCTATTTCGAGATGCAGATGGGCGACGGACGCTGGATACAGGCAAGCGAACGCCGTACCCGGGACGGCGGCGTCGTCTCCTTCCAAAGCGACATCACGGAGCTGAAAAAGGAAGAAATCCGCGCCCGCATGGAAGGCGAATACTACCGCCGCTACATGGACGAGATCTTCATCACCCGTTCGCGCCTGGAAAAGCAGGGGGCCGCCCTGGTCCGCCTTGCCGAGGACCTGTTCCAGGAAAAGGAGAAGGCGGAGCAGGCCAGCCTGCGCAAGACCCAATTCCTGGCCAACCTGAGCCACGAATTGCGCACCCCGATGAACGCCATCCTGGGCTTCGCCGAGATGCTGAAGCTGGAATTGTTCGGACCGCTGGGATCGGACCGCTACCTGCAATACGCCAAGGACATCTACGACAGCGGCCAGCACCTTCTGCAGTTGATCAACGACGTGCTCGACATGTCGCGCATCGAGGCGGGCCGCAAGGAACTGGTCCGCGAGACCATCGACCCGCGCGCGATCGCCGACGAATGCCTGCGCCTGGTCTACGAGCAGGCGGAGAAGCAGGGTGTCGTCCTGGTCAACACGGTACCCGTGGGTTCGGAGCCCCTCTCGGCGGATCGGCGCGCGGTCAAGCAATGCCTCGTCAACCTGCTGTCCAACGGCATCAAGTTCACCCCGTCCGGCGGGTCGGTGACCCTGTCCGCCGACCGTTTGGACATGTGGCAGGCCATCCGGGTGCGCGATACCGGCATCGGCATCCCGGCCGAGGACCTGCCGAAGCTTGCCAACCCTTTCGTCCGTTCGCTGTCGACCGCGAACGCCACCGACGACAGCACCGGTCTCGGGCTGGCAATTACCCGGGCCCTGGTGGAGATGCACGGCGGGAGCCTCGCCATCGACAGCGCACCGGGTAGCGGGACCACCGTCTCGCTACTCTTTCCCCGCATGTAGGCGGTCAGGCGATGGCAACCGAAATCTACATCTGCAGGCCGGGCCAGAGCCTCAAGGAAGGCAAGCTGGAATACAGCGATTCGATCGCCGACAAGGATGCGGCGGAAGCCGATGCCAAGGCCCGCTGCCGCCGCGACAAGACGATCCAGAAGGTGGCCTATTATGCCCTGGGCGACAGCGGCACCTTCCGCTGTTTCTATACGTTCGCCAATCCGGAATGCGGCGCGGGACCGGCCAAAAAGGCAGCGCCGGCCGCCAAGCCCAAGGCCAAGGCGCCGAAAAAGCCAACGCTGATCGAACGGATGCTTGCGCCCTTCAGGAAGTAGGCCGTCAGCCCTTGGGCCCTTGGGCCATCAGTTTCTCGTTGTAGGCGCGAACCATTTCCTCAAGGGGGTCGATCTCGACCGCGGCCTTGATCTCGTAGAGGCGCGCCTGGAGTTCCAGCCCCGAAACCCCCTTGACGGCGGCATCCTGGGTTTCCTTGACCTGGGTCTGGATGCGGGTGAGCTTGCCGCTCATCGTGGCCAGCGCCGCCAGCACCTTCTCGCGGTCGGCACTGGCGTTGGCCAAGGCCTCCTGCGCCGCCCAAAGCTGCTCGCTCACCTCGGCCAGTTGCAGGGCCTCCAGGTGTTGGGCCTGCAAGACCTGATCGAAGGCCTGGGCCAACTGCCGGTTTTCCTCGGCCAGTTTCGCGGCCTTGGACTCGGCCTGGGCCAGCAGGTGAATCAAATCGAGTTTCGAGTGCACCATCGCCCTGCATCCTACGCCCCACGCCCGACACTCCAGGCATATCCCCTCCCCGGTCGCCTGGCAATGGACTCTGGAGCCAATCGAATTGCCCTGGGCTGGCATTCGGCTCGGGACTCCCCATATGGAAGAGCAACCGGACCCAGGAGGTTCCCCATGACCTACAATGTCACCATCCGCCATACGGAGCACGTCGCCCAAGGCGACGGCAATATCCACAGCCTGCTTTGCGAGAAGCGGGATGGCGCCGACGAGGCCGACGTTCTCGACCATGTCCGCTTCGAGGGCATCTGGGACGGCGTGGCCGCCATCGAAACGGCCGGCGCCACCGGCAAGACCCTCTATTCGGTGGACACCGGCCACCAGGAATTCCCGAGCGACGCCCATATGCCGAAAATGGGCCATGACTTGAAATCCGAATGCGATTTCGAAGGTCGCCTGGGATAAGACGATCCCGACAAGCCTTGTCGCGAAGCCGACAACGTCGACAAAGCATAATTCGTGCTTTACCAATGAGTTAGACTTGGCCCGCAGCTTGCGTATCCTCCTTGGGACGCCACAAGAGGCGCCCGAGGAGGATGACATGCTGGCGATGACTCCCAATGCCGTCCTGGCCGCTCGATCCGCCATGGCGGACGGCGAGGGCACGGAAGCCGGGCTGCGTGTGGCCGTCCAGTCGGGCGGCTGCGCCGGCCTGCGCTATGCCATGGGCTTCGAACCCGCCCCCCAAGACGATGACACCGTCGTCGACTGCCAAGGCCTGAAGGTCTTCGTCGACCCGGCGAGCGCCCTCTTGCTGGACGGCGTCACCATCGATTTCGTGACTCGCCTGGAAGGGGCGGGCTTCACTTTCGACAACCCCAAGGCCCAGGGCAAGTGCGGCTGCGGCAAGTCCTTCGCCTGCTGAGGAAGGAGCGGCCATGGTCGTCATGAACGACACGACGCTGCGCGACGGGGAACAGACGGCCGGTGTTGCCTTCACTCGCCCGGAGAAGCTGGCGATCGCCCGCGCCTTGGATGCCGCCGGCGTCCCCGAGATGGAAGTGGGCATCCCGGCCATGGGGCCGGAGGAACAGGATGACATCCGGGCCATCGTCGGCCTCGGGCTCGCGGCGCGACCCATCGCCTGGTGCCGGATGCGCGAGGACGACCTGGCCGCCGCCCTGGCCACCGGCGTCACCATGGTCAACCTGTCGATCCCGGTTTCCGACACCCAGTTGGCCGGCAAGTTGGGCCGTGATCGGTCTTGGTGCCTGCGGCGCATCCGCGAGATCGTGCCGCTCGCCCTGTTCCGCGGCCTCGATGTTTCCGTCGGTGGGGAAGACTCCTCCCGCGCCGATCCGGCCTTCCTTGCCGATGTGGTGCGCACCGTGGCGGCAGTCGGCGCCCGGCGCTTCCGGTTCGCCGATACGCTGGGCATCCTCGACCCCTTCCGGACCCGGGAATTGTTCGCCGCCCTGCGGCGAACCACCGATATCGAATTGGAAATCCACGCCCATGACGATCTGGGCCTGGCGACCGCCAATTCCTTAGGGGCGGTTCTGGGCGGCGCGACTCACGTCAGCACAACCGTAAACGGCTTGGGCGAGCGGGCCGGAAACGCGCCCCTGGAAGAAGTCGCCGTCGCCCTGGAACAAATCCACGGCTTGGCCTCCGGCATCGACGCCCGGTCCCTGGGCGATGTCTCGCGGCTCGTCGCCGAGGCGTCCGGGCACCCGGTCCCGGCCAACAAGAGCATCGTCGGCGAGGCCGTCTTCACTCATGAATCCGGCCTGCACGTGCATGGCCTGCTGCGCGATCCACGCACCTACCAGGCCCTCGATCCCGCCAAGTTCGGGCGCCGCCACCGCTTCGTGCTGGGCAAGCATTCCGGCGTCAGCGCGGTGGTCAACGCCTATCGTGACCTGGGGCTCGCCGTCGCTCCGGCCCAGGCGCGGGCCATCCTGGCGCGCATCCGGACCCACGCCCAGGATACCAAGCATGCGCCTTCTACCGAGGACCTGCACCGCTTTCTCATCGAAACCGCCGGCATTCCCGGCCTCGCCGGCGGCTTGGCGTCCCTGGCCGGCCCGGCCCTGCTGAACTGAGCAAGAGGAGAAGAGCCATGTGCGATGCCCGCCTGTGCGATGTCCGGAAAGGCCTGAAGGACCTGTCGGCGGCCGAGGATTTCTTCCGCTTCTTCGAGGTTCCCTTCGAGCAGCACCGCCTCGACGTCGCGCGCCTGCACATCCTGAAGCGCATGGCCGATTACCTGCACCTCGACAACACCGACAGCATGGACGACGCGACTCTCTGGCGCACCTGCAAGGAGACCCTGGAGCGGGCCTACCGGGACTTCGAGGTAGCCGGTCCTCTCGAAAGCCGGGGCTTCAAGGTCCTGCGCCAAGCCACCGGCTTCGTGCCGCTATCCAGCCTCCACTCCCAGACCAAGAGCTGATTGAAAGGACCATCCCATGCAGCAATTCATCGTCTGCTTCGACCTTGCCGGAAAGAAGCCCTCCGTGTCCGAGGTCGAGCACCGCATCGACGCCCTCAAGGCGGCCGGTACGGCCAAGCTGCTCGACCGGGTCTGGCTGATCAAAAGCCGCATGTCGGGCGAACAGATCTACGAACACCTCAATTCGGTCATGGGGACCGCCGACCGGCTCCTGGTGGCCGAATCCCCCAGCGGCACCTACCGCGATCTGCTCACCGCCACCCCCCAGGTTCGCAAGCTTTGGATTTAGGGGATTCGGGCTCCCATCATCCCCGCCACCCAGTCGTAGCCGGCCTGGATTTCCGGGGTGACCTCCGCCACCGGGTATTCGAAGATCACCTTGGGCGGCCGGGGATTGGCGACAAGGACGATTTCCATCACGGCCGCCAAGTCGATCCAGCCATCCCTGGGATGCTGGGAAGGATGGAGGGGTGTGTGGTGGTGGAGCCGGGTATGTTCCGGCCCCGTGCTGTTCCAGAGATGCAGGGACCGGGCATGGGGCGCCAGGACCCGGATGTCGCCCAGGAAGTCCCGTTCCCGCTTCAGCGCCCCCAGGAAGGTATGGCCCACGTCGATGCAAAGCCCCAGTTCCGGATGCGCCGTGACGGCCGCGGCGAAGGTGGCGGGGTCGTTGTAGGAATCGGTATAGGCGGCGAATTCCACGTCGATGGGCAGGCCGCGTTCGCGGCTCAGGCGGGCGAAGCGGGCGCAAGCCTCCACGGCCAGGTCGCGGGCCCGGACCGGATCATGGGTATCGGTGGGGCCGAAGGTCAGGTGGGTGACCAAGTACTCCGCGCCGAAGCGCTCCGCCAGGTCCAGGGTGTGTTCGACCAACCGGAAGGACCGTTCCCGCTTCGCCGCGTCCTCGGAGAGGAAATAGCAGGTTACACCCACCTGGGGGAACCAGTCCGGACGATGAACGGGAACATGGAAGCTGACCGCCCGCCGTCCTTCCCCGGCCAAGTCCGAAAGAATGCCGTCCAGGCCGGCGATTTCCGCATCCGTGAGGTCGAAGAATTCCACCCGCCCCAGGCCGCGATGGATCAGGCTGGCTTCGGGAACCCGTTCGGCCGTGGTCATTGCAGCAGGAATTCCTTGAACAGCACGGCGCGCAACTTCACCGGCTTGCCGCCCGAAACGACGATCATGTTGGCGATGTCAAAGCGCAGCTTCTCCGACCCCGCCGCGCCGCGGAGATCGTTGGCCGTCAGGTCGCGCAGGTGGACCTTCAGCTTGTCGATCAGAAAGGGTTCGATTTCCTTCAGGATGGTCACGTCCTTCTCGTCGGTCACCGCCAAGCGGACCTTGAGCTTGAGGAAGGGCGTCCGGCACTGGTCGGTCTTCAGGTCGACCACGATATCGGCCATTTCGTGCATGAGCGGCGGCTTGAGGGCGGCGTTGGGGTCGATCTTCTCCTCTCCGGCCTGTTCGCCGGGAGCCTTTTTCCCGCCCAAGAAAAAGAACGCCGCGCCGCCACCGGCCAAAAGAACCACCAGGGCCGCCGCCACGATGACGATCAGCTTTTTCTTGCCGCCCTTTCCCTTTGCGGGACCGGCGTCTTCTCCGTCGTCTTCTTCCAGGTCCTTGACCATGCCCTGTGTCCCTTGCCCGACCCCGGCCCCCATTCAACCAGAGCCGTCCCCCGGTTACAACTCCCGCGCCGCCTTCAACACCTCGTCGGCATGGCCCTCCACCTTCACCTTGCGCCATTCGCGGCGGATGACGCCCTGGCGGTCGATGAGGAAGGTGGACCGCTCGATGCCCATGAAGCTGCGTCCGTACTGCTTCTTTTCCTTCCACACCTCGTAGGCTTGGCAGAGCGACGCTTCCTCGTCGGCGAGCAGGACGAAGTTCAGTTCCTGCTTCTTCTTGAAGCCCTTGTGGCTCTTGATGGAGTCGCGGGACACCCCGACCACCACCGCGCCGACGGCGTCGAAGGCGGCCTTGCGGTCGCGGAAGTCGATGGCCTCGCGGGTGCAGCCCGGCGTGTTGTCCTTGGGATAGAAATAGAGCACCACGACCCGGCCCTTCAGATCGGACAGAGCCAAGTTGCCGCCGCCGTCGACCGGCAAAGGGCAGGATGGAGCGGGATCGCCGGGTCCAACGGTCATGGGGAATGGTCCTCCTTGGGGGGTGGCAGGCTGGCGGCCGGATTTTCGATCATTTCCTTGAAGATGTCGTGAACCTTCGCCGAGGTTTGCCGTATGCGGTTCTCCAGCGCCCCGAAATCGGGACAATCGCCGAGGCGCGCCAGCATACCACGCAGGGCCTCCGGAACATCCTTTTCCCTGCCCTGGACGAAATAGCCGGGAATGGTTAGGCGCAGCAGGCCCTGCAAAGCCTGCCAGAGATCCAGGGCTTCCAACAGCGTTCCGGCCAGGGCCGGTGCCAGACAGCCGGCGTCCCGCAGACGCTCCAGCGCCAGGTGGGTGTTCTGGGACAGGGCCTCTGGCTGGACTTGGCCGTGGCGAAGCTGCAGGTATTGGGTGAGGAACTCGATATCCACCAAGCCGCCGCGCAGGTGTTTGACCTCCCAGATGAAATCCGTGTGGTGCTCCGCATCCATGCGCCGCCGCATGTCGGCAACGTCCCGCAGCAACCGGTCGGCTTCGCGCGGCCGGGTCAGGACCTCGCGGATGATGGCCTTGACCGCGTCGCCCAGTTCGGGTGGGGCGGAAATCGCCCGGGCCCGCGTGAGCGCCATGTGCTCCCAGGTCCAGGCCTCCTCGCGCTGGTACTTGGCGAAGGCTTCCAGGCTGACCGCGATGGGCCCGGCCTTGCCCGATGGCCGGAGGCGCATGTCCACCTCGTAGAGCGCCCCTTCCGCCGTCTGGGCGGTGATGGCGTTGATGAAGCGTTGGCTCAGGCGGGCGAAGTACTGGCTGGGAGCGATCGGCCGGAGGCCGTCCGAAGCCTCGGCCCCGCCGGTATCATAGACGAAGATCAGGTCCAGGTCGGAGGCCGGCGTCATTTCGCGCCCACCCAACTTGCCCATGGCCAGTATCGCCATGCCCCGGCCGGGAAAGCGGCCGTGGATCTTGGCGAAGTCGCCCTCGACATGCGGATACAAGCGGGCCAGCGCAGCTTCCGCGACGGTACTGAGGGCCAGGGCGGCGGCGCGCGGGGCAATCAGACCTTTGAGGCTCTGCACCCCGATCTGGAACTTGCGGTCGGCGACCCAGCGCCGTGCCAGATCGAGCAGGTCCTCGAAACTAATGGCCTGGCTGAGCACCCGGTCCATCTCCTCCAGCAGTGTTTCCACCGGCGGCGGCGGTTCGAAGAAGCCGGGGGCCAGGACGCTTTCGAGTACCTGCGGCCGGTGGGCCAGATGCTCGGCCAGCTTGGGAGCCGCTCCCATGATCTCGGCGAGCAGGTCGAGCAGATGGGGATTGACCCTAATCATCGAAAAGAGCTGCACCCCGGCCGGCAGGCGCGACAGGAATTCGTCGAACTTCAGGAAGGCGGCGTCGGCATCCGGGGTCGCCGCCAGGGCCTTGAGCAGGCGGGGCATGAATTCGGTAAGGATCTCGCAGGCCTTGCGGGTGCTGGTCGCCCGGTAGCGGGCATGGTGCCAACCCCGCACCGTGGCGTCGACGACCGCCGGATGGCGGTAGCCCATGGTTTCCAGGGTGCGGTAGGTGTCGGGATCGGGGTCGCTGCCGGTGAAGACCAGGTTGCCGGGGATATCGTCCATGCCCGAGAGCGCCGGCGAGTCCTCGAACAGTTCGGCGTAGCGCTGTTCGACCTTGCGCAGGTGGCCGACCAGGTCCTGGGCCAGGGCCCGCCGGTCGTCGTAACCCATGAAGGCGGCCAGACGGTCCAGTCCTTCGTCCGTCTCCGGCAGGGTCTGAGTTTGTTCGTCGTTGATCATTTGCAGGCGGTGTTCGAGGCGCCGCAGGTAGTGGTAGGCGGAAATCATCTCTCCCGCCGCCTCGTGGGACGTCCGGCCTTCGGCCGCCAGGGCCATCAGGGCCTTCTCGGTGCCGGTCTGGCGGAGCCGGGGCTCGCGGCCGCCGAAAATCAACTGCTGGGTCTGGGCGAAAAACTCGATCTCGCGGATACCGCCCCGGCCCAGCTTGATGTTGTGACCGGCCACGGCGATGCTGGCGCCGCCCTTGTGGGCGTTGATCTGGCGCTTGACGGCGTGCACGTCCTGGATGGTGGCGAAATCCAGGCTACGCCGCCAGACGAAAGGCTTCAGGCCGGCCACGAAGGCTTGGCCGGCTTCCAGGTCGCCGGCCACCGGGCGGGCCTTTATCATGGCCAGGCGTTCCCAGTTCTGGCCGACGCTTTCGTAATAGAGTTCGGCGGCCAGCACCGAAATGGCAATGGGCGTCGAGCCGGGGTCGGGTCTCAAGCGCAGGTCGGTGCGGAAGACGTAGCCTTCCTCCGTGCGGTCGTCGAGCAACCGCACCAGGGTCTTGGTGACGCGTACGAAGTGGCCTTGCAGGGCGTCCGGATCGTCGGTGGCGACCTTTTCCGGATCGAACAGCACGATCAGGTCGATATCGCTGGAATAGTTGAGTTCCCGCGCCCCCAATTTGCCCATGCCGATCAGGATGTAGCCCGAATCCCGTTCCGGATCGTCCGGATGCCGGAGCGTGAAGGCGCCGCGCGCCGCCTGGACCCGCAAGGCATGGGCGGCGGCACAGGAGGCGGCCTGGGCCGCGAAATCGGACAGGGCCTCGGTGACCCGCTTCAAGCCCCACAAGCCGGCGATGTCGGCGAAGGCCACCGCCAGGGCGATTCGCCGCTTGGCACGCCTGAGGGCGGCGGAAAGTTCGGCCTCCTCGATGGCACGGCGGCGCAGGCCATCCAGTTCGCCGCTCACCTCGCCGACCACCTTGTCCGGCCCCTCTCCCAGTACCCGTAAGAGACTTCCGGGGTCCCGCTCGGCGCAAAATGTCAGATAGGGACTGTTGCCGAACACCCCTTCCAAAAGCTTGCGGAGCCGGGGGTTTGCGATGGTCGCCGCCGCTCTGTCGGCAAGCCCGGCATCCCCGTCTTCGCGGGCGGCTTCCAGCCAGCGCTCGATCCCGATGCGGGCCGCCTCCCTTTCGGCTGGGCGGGGAAGTCCGGCAAGGTCGACGGGATGGCCGAAAAGGTCCATTTGAATTAACTCCGTTTTCACGCACACTGCGCAACGTTAAGGGGGTGGTCAAGGGCGACGGGGCGGAAAAGGATCGTCGGTGATCAAAAGGACTTTCCGGGGACTGATCCAGATCCTGGGCGGACTCGGCGCGGGCCTGGCGATCGTCACGGCCCTGGCCGCGTGGCGCTTGTCGTCGGGACCGATCTCATTGACCTTCCTGACGCCACACCTGGAACGCATCCTGAGCGAGGCGCATCCAGATATCCGGGTGCGGCTGGACGATACCATCCTGACCTGGGGTGGCTGGCAGCGGGCCCTCGACATCCGGGTGGTCAACGCCCGCGCCATCGACCCGCTGGAGACCGTGCTGGCCCGGGTGCCCGAGTTGTCCTTGTCGCTGAGCGTCGCCGCCTTGGCGCGCGGCGTCGCCGCCCCCCGGCGACTCGAACTCATTCATCCGTCCCTGACCCTGGTCCGGATGAAGGACGGCCGCCTGCAGGTCTCGCTCGGCGGGGACGCCGCCGTCGGCGAGGGCGAAGAGGCCCCCGAGCAGGGCACGGCGCTCACCCGCATGCTGGAGCAGTTGACCGAGCCCCCCCGGCCGGAACTGCCGCTCAGCTACTTGGCGCGCATCGACGTGATCGAGGCGGACCTGACGCTGATCGACCACATGCTGGGGGTATCATGGCGGGCCCCGGCGGCACGCCTGCACCTCAGACGGGACGACGCGGGCCTGAGGGGCGAACTGTCCTTCGACCTCGCCGTCGAGGGACACAAGGCGCACCTGGCCCTGCTGGGCGATTACCGCACCCAGGACCGACGCCTGGATTTGGGCCTTGAGTTCGACGGCCTGCGCCCCGCCCTCTTCTCCCGTCTTGCTCCGGCCCTGGCACCGGTGGCGGCGCTTGAGTTGCCGGTCCACGGCACGGCCAGCCTGAGCCTCGACAAGACCGGCCAGATCGAGGCGGTCGGCTTCGATATCAAGGGCAGCGACGGGCACTTGGCCTTGCCCGATCCCTTCGCCCAGCGGATCGCCGTGAAGGCCGTCACGCTGAAGGGACGGGCCGGAGGACCCGACGAGAACCTGATCGTCGAGCACCTGGGCATCGACTTCGTCGATGGAGCCCGCCTGCTGCTGCCGGCCCCCACCAACCACGAGATGCCCATCCGCACCCTGCGGGCGGCGGGCGTTTATTCGGGGCAGGCCAGAACGGCCGACATCTCGCTCCTGGAAATCGACCTCTCCGGTCCCCGCCTGAGCGTTGCAGGACGGGCGGAAGGCATCGCGAGCGCTCCCGGCACCACGGTAACCGCCCATGCCCTTCTGGCCGGCACCCGAACCGATGACCTCAAGCGCTATTGGCCGAAAGCCTGGGGCAGCGATGCCCATGCCTGGGTAACCACCCACATGTCCGAGGGCGGGGTCCCCCGCGCCGAGGCCGACATCGCCCTGCGTTTCCTGCCCGATGGAAAGGTCGCCCTGGAATCGCTGACCGGCGACATGGACATCGAGAACGTCACCGTCGACTACCTGCCGCCCATGCCCAAGGCGCGCAAGGCCTATGGCCGGGCCACCTTCAATCCCCAGCGCTTCGACATCGTTCTGTCACGCGGAGAAGTCCGCGACTTGGCGGTGCGCAAGGGCACGGTCTTCCTGACCGGCCTCGACCAACGCGATCAATTCGCCGACATCGAACTCTTCATCGACGGGCCGGTGCGCGGCGCCCTGGAACTGGTGGACCATAAGCCTTTGGGATTCGCCAGCGCGCTGGGCGTCCTGCCGGCGGGGGCGCGGGGCACCGCCCATACTCGCCTGAAGCTCGACTTCATCCTCGAAAAGACCGTGACCATGGATCAGGTGGACGTGGCGGCGGAAGCGGCCCTGAAGGGCCTGCGCCTGGCCAATGCGGTCCTGGGACGCGAAGTCGGCGATGGCGAGTTGGACCTGAAGGTCGACAAGCAGGGCATGGACGTCCGGGGCAACATCCGCTTGGCCGGCGTTCCGGCAACCCTGCTCTGGCGACGCAATTTCGGCGACAAGGCCGCCGTGGTCAGCCATTACGACCTGCGGGGTCGTATTCCCGACGTCCGCAACACCGAGGATCTGGGCTTGGGCCTTGGCCCCTTCGCCGGAAACTATGTGCGCGGGGCGGCCGACATCGCCCTGCAGTTCACCCAGTTCAAGGGCGGCCGCAACCGGCTCAAAGCCAGCGCGGACCTGAAGGACCTTTCGGTCGATATCCCGGCCATCAACTGGTACAAATCGATGGGCGTGGAGGGCAAGGCCGACCTTGGCTTGGTCCTTCAGGGCGAGACGGTGACCGACATCGAGGAGTTCTCGATCGTCGCCTCCAACCTGGTGGTGACCGGCGACGCCGTCTATTCCAAGGCCGGCACCGGTCTGGATCGGCTGCGCTTCACCCGCTTGGCCTACGGCAACGGCCGTACCGACATGAAGGGAACCTTGACGCCTCAGCCCGACGGCGGCTGGAAAGTGGCGTTGTCCGGCGCCGCCTTCGATCTCGCCCCGGCCCTGGAGGACAAGCCCCACGGCGCGACGGCCAAGCCCGACCAGCAACCCTGGGACAGCCTGGCCCTCACCGTCGACGTCGATCTCGACACCATCTGGGTGTCGAAGGACCACAAGCTCCGGCGCATCAAGGGAAGCCTGAACCGGGCCCGCGAACTTTGGCGGTCGGTCGGCCTGGAAGGACGCGACGAGGGCGGCCAGGCCTTTCGCATCCGCGTGGTGCCCGAGACGGCTGGCAAGCGGGCCCTGACCGTCCATGCCGACGACGCCGGCTCCTTCCTGAAGACGCTGGGTTTCTACGAGAACATGATCGGTGGAACCCTGGACATCCAAGGGCGGTACGACGACACCGATGCCGCTTCGCCCCTGGCGGGAACCCTGGAAATCAAGGACTACCGGGTCCGCAATGCCCATCTGCTCGCTCATCTCGTCAGCCTGGCGGCGATCACGGGCATCCTCGACGGCCTGCAGGGGGAAGGCATCGGCTTCCTCAAGCTGGAAGCCCCCTTCGTCTACCGCGACGGCATCGCCGAGGTGAACGAGGCGAAAAGCTCCGGGGTATCGCTGGGCTTCACCGCCTCGGGACGCATCGATACCGTCCACGATACCTTGGACATGCAAGGGACCATCGTCCCCGCCTATGCCCTCAACACCTTCCTTGGCAACGTGCCGATCCTGGGCGAGATCCTGACGGGAGGAGAAAAGGGCGGCGGCGTCTTCGCGGCCCGCTACCGGATCAGCGGGCCTTCGGACAAGCCCGAGGCGACGGTCAACCCGCTTTCCGCCCTGACGCCCGGCTTCCTGCGCAACTTGTTCGACATCTTCGACGACCCCAAGGCCAAGACTCCCGAAAAGAAGGCCCCCCAGGGCAAGGAAGCTCCCTCGGGCGGCCTTTGATCAGGCCAGGGCGTTGAAATCTTCCAGCAGCATGGTGATGCGGCCGGAATCCACCTGGTCCATAATCAGGGTGGCGCGGCGGATGGCCGCTTCGACGTCAAGGGTGTGCAGGCGTTGCTTGACCCGCGGGATGGAACTGGCGGTCATGCTGAGTTCACGCAAGCCAAGACCCAGCAGCAGCGCCGTGTAGCGGGGATCGCCCGCGATCTCGCCGCAAATCCCGATCGGTATGCCGGCCCGGTGGGCGGCGGTGGCGGCGAACTGAATCAGGCGCAGCACCGCCGGATTCAGGGGATCGTAAAGGTGCGCCACGTGTTCGTCGGTGCGGTCGATGGCCAACGTATACATGGTCAGGTCGTTGGACCCGATGGAAAAGAAGTCGCAGGCCCGAGCGAGGCTGTCGGCGGAAAGCGCCGCGCCCGGCACCTCGATCATCACCCCCAGCGGCGGCAGGGGATTGGCGAAACTGGCCTTGCGCCGCTTCAGGCGCTTGACGGCGCGGGCCAGCACGTCGCGCGCCCGCCGCACCTCGGATACCGTGGTCACCATGGGCAGCAGGATGCGTACCGGCCCGTGGGCACCCGCCCTGAGGACGGCGCGGAACTGGGTCTCCAGCACTTCTTCCAACACCAGGGACAAGCGGATGCCGCGCAGGCCCAGGGCCGACGAAGCGGTGTCGGCGTAATCTCCCATAAGGGCCGCCGACGTCTTCTCCCCGCCCACGTCCAGGGTGCGCACGGTCACCGGCTTGCCGTCCATCCGCTCGACCACGCCGCGCAGCAATTCGTACTGCTCGTCCTCGGTCGGGATGGTCTCGCGGTTCATGAACAGGAACTCGCTACGCAACAGCCCGATACCGGCGGCCCCCACCTGGACGACGCCACCCATCTGTATGGGCAATTCCACATTGGCCATCAGGGTGACCGGTATCCCGTCCCGGGTCACCGAGGGCTGGCGGCGCAGGCGGGCCAGAGTCCGTTCCTCGCGCAGGCCCTCCGACTTGCGGCGACGGTAGGCTTCCAAGGTGTCGGCCGAGGGATTGAGGATCACCCGTCCCTGGGCGCCGTCGACGATCAGGAGGGTGCCGGCCCGCACCCCGCGCATCAGGCCCGCCACGCCCAGCACCGCCGGAATTCCCAGGGCCCGCGCCATGATCGCCGTATGGCCTTCGGCACCGCCCAGCAGGGTGGCGAAGCCCACGACGTTGGCGGGGTCGAGCTGCGCCGTGTCGGCCGGCGACAGGTCCTCGGCCACCACGATGCTGTTCTTCGGCAGGTTGGCGAAGGGATTGCGCGGCGCCTCGTGCAGGTTGTGCTGTAGACGCTGGGCGACGGCGCGGATGTCTTCCACCCGGGCCTTGATGTAAGGGTCGTCCATGGCCGAGAACTGCTCGGCGATGTCGGCCAGTTCCGCCTGCACCGCCGATTCGGCGTTCACCCGGTCGCGTTCGATGCGTACCAGCACGCCGCGCACCAGCCGCGAATCCTTGAGCATTTGGATATAGGCGTCCAGCAGGTCCTGCAGGTCCTCTTGCGATCCCTTGGCGGCGCGGGCCTTGGAGCGCAGTTGACCGATCTGGCGCCGAGCGCGGGCCTGGGCCGCGCGGAAGCGGTCCAGTTCCTTGGGCACCCGGGCCGCCGCGATACGGTACTCGGGAGCCGACATCATGCCGGCCTCGCGCACGAAAGCCACGCCGACCCCGATGCCCGGCGATACGCCAAGCCCCTCGAAGACCATCTCGGCGGCGCCATCGATCATGGGGGTCCCTATTCTTCCTCGTCGAAACGGGCGTCGATCAGAGCTACCAAGGCATCCAAGGCCCCCTGGGCCTGAGGGCCCCTGGCCTCCAGGTCGATCTCGACGCCGATGGCGGCGGCCAGCATCATCAGGCCCATGATGGAAACCCCGGATACGGACGTCCCGTTGCGCGACACCTGGATTTCCGCCTGGAAGTTTCCGGCCAGCTTGGCGAACTTGGCGGCGGCGCGGGCATGCAAGCCACGCTGATTGCGGATGGTGGCGCTACGGCGGAGGGTTCCCTCGTCGCCGTTCATTTCTTGCCTTCCTGGGTCAGCAGATGAGACGCGATATTGATGTATTTGCGTCCCGCCTCCTGGGCACAGGTCGCTGCCGAATCCAGGGTCGCCGACTTGCAGGCACTGGCCAGCTTGACCAGCATGGGCAGGTTGACGCCAGCGATGACCTCGACGTTGGCCTTGTCCATGATCGAGATCGCCAGATTGGACGGCGTGCCGCCGAACATGTCGGTCAGCACGATGACGCCTTGGCCCTGGTTGACGCGAGCCACCGATTCGAGGATGTCGCGGCGCCTCTGTTCCATGTCGTCCTCGGGGCCGATGCAGACGGCCACCGTGCTGGGCTGGGGGCCGACGACATGCTCGAGGGCGAGGATCAGTTCCTCCGCCAGCCTGCCGTGGGTTACGAGCACCATTCCGATCATTGTTCTTTTCCCTCCCGGAACTGGCCGGAGCATGCCTCAAGCGGCCGAAGGTTCCAAGTCCCGATGGCGCAGTTGTACCGGTTGGCCGCGATCTCTCATCCAGGCGGCCAGCCGTTCGGCGACGAAAACCGAGCGATGACGACCTCCGGTGCAGCCCACCGCGATGGTCAGATAGCTCTTGCCCTCCGCCGCGTAGCGGGGCAAGAGCGGCAGCAGAAGGGCTGTCAGTCCGTCGAAGAAGCGTTGGAAATCCGGATCGCGCGCCACGAATTCGGCCACTTTGGAGTCCTGCCCCGTCAAGGGCCGCAGGGCCGGATCGTAGTGGGGATTGGCGAGAAAGCGCACGTCGAAGACCAGATCGGCCTCGCGTGGCAGGCCGCGCTTGAAACCGAAGGACGTGACGAAGACCGCGAGCCCGCGTGGGCCGCCCTGCCCGAAATGCCCGGCCAGGATGCGTTTCAGGTCGCCGGGCGCCAAGCCCGTGGTGTCGATCACCAGATCGGCCCGGTCGCGTAGCGGGGAAATGGCGGCGCGCTCGCGGGCAATGCCGTCCTCCACCGGCCGGTCGCCGGCCAAGGGATGACGGTGGCGGGTCTCGGCGTAGCGGCGACGCAGTTCCTCATCGTCGCAATCGAGGAACAACACTTGGACCTTGACCTGTCCGTCGGCCGCCAAGTGGCCGATGCCCCGCACGAAGGATTCGATGCCGAAATCGCGGGTCCGGATATCGACGCCGATGGCCAAGGGCCGCGGCAAGGGTGTGACCAGCCGTTCCAGAAGCGACAGCGGGAGATTGTCCAGGGCCTCGAATCCCAGGTCTTCGAAGGCCTTCAAGGCGCTGGTCCTCCCGGCCCCCGACATCCCGGTGACCAGCACCACGGAGCAGGAGGAGCGGAACTCGTCAACCATCGGCGCGAGCCAGATCGCCCCGAGCCAGCCGCAACGCGAGGCGCAGCTTGGCCGGAGCCGAGGATTGGAAAGGGTCCAGCCGGACCAAGGGCAGGGCCAAGCCGTAATCGGTGCAGACGGCTGGCTCGGGCAGGCGGTCGACAGCCCCGGCCGGAACCAGATCGACGACCAGGGCCACCGGCGCCTCGGGCAGGCAGCCGACGCGCAAAACACCGATGCCGCGGACCTCGATCAGCCCGGCAATGGTCTCCGGCGCGGTCGCCACCAGCCGGCCGCCCTTGACCTCCAGGTCGGCGTAGTCGTCGGCGACCAGGCGCGCGCCCGCATCGATCAGGCGCAAGGCAAGGTCCGACTTTCCGCCACCCGACGGTCCCCGCAACAGCAGGCCGACCCCGTCCAGGGCTACGCAAGTGACATGAACCCTTTGCATGGGGCGGAGGTTGGAGCCGTCCGGCCCGGCTGTCAACCCGTGTCTTTGTTCCCCGTGTCTTTGTTCGCTTGGCGAAAGGCGTCGTCGGCAGTATGTTACATTGGCGGGAATGGCACCGGGCGGGGGCTGCCGGATGGCTGACGATATCGACATTCTTGACGGTCTGACGATGGAAGAAAAGTCGGACTTCCTGGAATTCCAGAAGCGGGTGGAAGGCACGAACATCAACCGCAACACCTTGCTTGCAACGGATTATTTGAATCATTTCAATGAAATCGTGATGACCCTCGACATGATACCGATGATGCCGGAGTTGCTGGAGGAGGCGAAGGCCTGGAAGCCGAAAACCTATGCCGAACACTTCCGTGACAGCACGTTCTCCGACAGGGAACTGGCCATCGAAGCCTACAAGCACGTGCCGAAGAAGTTCCGCATCGCCTTCGAACGGACGATCACCCAGATGGCCCACATCGTCGCCGCCGCCATCAGTCGCGTGGAAAAGGAACTGGAAGCCGGGAATCCCGGCCCGTTGCAGGAATCCGTCTCGGCCGCCACCCAGATGCTGCAGAAGTTGACCGACCATGCTTCGGCAATCATCCACGGCAGCGAGAAGACCATGGACCAGTCGGCGATCGACAACTTCCTCGGCTAAAGCGGTAATTTATCAACGGCTCCTAGGGCGTGTCGTCAGTTGAGCCAGAATAGCACCGAGACGAGTTGAACTGCCGCGAGGAAATAGCGAGTTGCGATCGCCCGGAAGCCTTTGAGTTTGCAGAAGAAGCGTTCAACAAGGTTCCGCTCTCGATAGAGGGCGAAGTCGGTTTCGCGTCTTATGAGGCGGTTGGCTTTGGGCGGAATGACGGGGGTAATTTCGCGCTCGACCAGGACTTCAATCAAGGCATCTGCGTCGTACTAAAGAACCGGACGCGGCGATTATCGATGCGGCCTGCGCAGCATCGCCGCCGTCATCTGCGCCCGCACCGACAAGAAAACCGGACGGACGGCCAGCGAAACGCGGCTCTACATCGCCTCCCTGCCGCCCAAGGCCAAGCGCATTCTCGACACCAGCCGCACCCTTGGGGCATCGAGAACAATCTCCACTGGACCCTCGACGTCACCTTCCGCGAGAATGCCTGCCGATCCCGCAAGGACAATGCACCCCTGAACCTCGCTCTCGTCCGCAAAATCGCCCTCAATCTCGTCAAGCAGGACAAGTCCTGCAAGCTCCCCCTCAAGCGCAAACGCCTCAAGGCCGCCCTCATTGGCCGTTAACGATTCATGGGTTCGCCCTGGGCTGCGCCTGAGGCCGCTTCCGCCCTGGGTCCGCATGATGTAGAATGACCAGTGGCGCGAGTGGCGCCACCGGTCAGAATGACTTCGGCGAGGACAGATGACAGTCTCCTCCACCCGGCCCGCCTCCGAGAAACCGGTGGCGGCCGACACGAGCGGCAGCGAAGCCGCTCCCGTTCAGGTCTACAGCAATCTCAAGGCCCTGGCCTTCCCGGATCGCCTGGACGCCCTCAGGCACGGCCGTTTGGCCGCACCGGTGAACATCCGGATCAAGCCGATCAACCACTGCAACCACGATTGCTGGTACTGCGCCTATCGGGTCGGCAACCTGCAACTGGGCCAGGACATGGATGAGCGCGACGCCATCCCGCCCGCCAAGATGATGGAGATCGTGGCCGACATCGTCGCCATGGGGGTTAAGGCGGTGACGTTTTCCGGCGGCGGGGAGCCCTTGATCTACAAACCCCTGCCCGACTGTATCGAGCGTCTGGCGGCGGGCGGGGTGCGGGTGGGCGCCCTGACCAACGGCTCCAACCTGAAAGGCCGGGTCGCCGACGCCTTCGCCGCCCATGCCACCTGGGTGCGGGTTTCCATCGACGGCTGGGACGGCCCCAGCTATGCCAAGGCCCGCCACGTGGCCGAGGACGCCTTCGACAAGTTGATCGCCAACATGGAATCCTTCGCGGCGCGCGGCAGCCATTGCGTCCTGGGGGCTTCGATCATCATTGGCGAGGGCAATCACGAACATCTTTTCGATCTCTGCCGCCGGCTGAAGGCGACCGGCCTGCAGCAGGTCAAGCTGGCCGCCGTCATCACCAGCAACGACGGCCGCGAGACCAACGCCTATCACCGCCGCTTGGCGCCCCGGGTCAACGAAGAGATCGAACGCGCCATGGAACTTCGCGGCGACGGGTTCCAGGTGGTCAACCACTATCACCTGGTCACCGAGCGGTTCGAACATCCCTACCACGTCTGCCCGACCATCCAGTTCACCCCGGTGATCGGCGCCGACTGCATGGTCTATACCTGCCAGGACAAGGCCTATACGGAAGCCGGCAAGCTGGGATCGATCAAGGACCGTTCGTTCCGGGAATTCTGGTTCTCGGAAGAGAACCGGCGCCGGGCCTATGCGGTCGATCCCTCGATCCACTGCCCGCACAACTGCGCCAGCCACCAGAAGAACATGCTGGTGACCGACTTCCTGGCCACCGACGAGGACCATCTGGCGTTCGTCTAGGGGGGTAATGTGACCGGCCAAGCGGACGCAAGACTCTACGAGGCCTTTTTCGAGGAGTCCTCCCTACCCTATTGCGACATCGACGCCGCCAGGGCCTTTCTGGCCGACGCGGCGGCCGCCTCGCCCTTCGCCCAGCGCGCCCTGATCGAGCAACAGATTTTGCCGCTCTTTCGCCCCGGAACGCCGCAGACCGGACAGCCGGACATTCTGGGAAGAGTCGCAACCCTGGCCCGCGAGGGCGGGCTGGCCGAATGCTTCGCCGCCCACGACGCCCGCATCCTGGCCGGTCCGCTGCGGCCTTTCGTCGAGGCGGTCAACCGGCCCGATCCCGACGGATGCCGCCGCGTCCTGTTCGTCGCCACCACGCCCTACTTCGTCATCCTGCGCGAGGCCATGTATCTGAGGCGGAACGGGCATAAGGTATTCCTGCTCTCCCTGTCGCCCCTGCCCCAGAACCTGTCGGCGATGTTCGCGGCACATTTCGACGGCTTGGCCGATACCCGCAACAGCTTTCGCCTGATGCGGGCCGTCCTGGCGGCCCTCAGGCCCGATGTGGTCCATGTCCAATGCTGGATGTGGATGTACGTCCTGGGCCGACTGGCCATCGAGTCCTGTCCCGACGCCGCCGTGGTCTGCGAATTCTACGACGCCACCTCGCTTTTCGCCGCGCCCGCCGACATGGCCATAAAATGGGACCGGCGGCTGATCGACTTCGATATCACCCTGGAGGCCTTCATCCTCCGCCATGCCGATGCCGTCGTGTCGCGCTATTCGCCCGCCGTCGCCGCCGCCTGGGCGGAGCGCCAGGGAGCCCGACCCCGCTATCTGGAATTCCAGCCCTACCCCTGCCCCGAGTTCGGTCACCCCGGCGCCCCGCGCGAAGACGGGCCGATCCGGCTGGTCTATGCCGGTTCCTTCCTGCCGCCCGACAAGGACCATCCGCCCTCGTTGTTCCCAGAGGTCTCCATGCCCGGCGTGTTCCGCAGCCTGCTGGACCAGGGCTTCGCCGTGGATATCTACCACCCGCCCCAGGTCGATCCGGCCAAGCTGGGCCCGCAGTTCGAGCCTTACCGCCGCCTGGAGAGGGAATGCGACCGCTTCCGCCTGTTGCCCGGCATCGCCCCCGACCGCTTCGCCGAAGCCATTTCCGGCTACGACTACGGGATTCACCTCTTCGATTTCGACCCCCGGGTCCTGCGTCTCGATCCCTTGTGGATGCAAGGCGTCATGCCGACCCGGTTCTTTTCCTACCTGGAAGCGGGGCTGCCCGGCATCGTCATCGCCGAATACGGCGACATGACCAGGCTGCTGGAAGACCACGGCATGGGCCTCGGCCTGCCGGCCAAGGATATTCCCCGGCTGGCGGAGGTTCTCGGGCGGACCGACCGCGACGCCCTGGCGGCCAACGTGCGCCGCTACAACGAGGCCCACGGGATGGATAAGGAGATCTTCCGCCTGATCGGCCTCTACGACGAAATCATTCGAAATAGATGAAGCCGAAATCGCCCGTATAGCCGGCCTTGGCGAACAGCCATTCCCATTCGGCGGGCGTATGGAAGGCGCGGCAGGTAAGCTGCCAGTAGAGCAGGTTCGCCTTTTCCTTCTCGTCCCGGTAAGCCTCGACGCTCAGGTAGCGGCCACCTTTGGCCACCCGCTCCAGTTCGCCCAAAGCCCGCCAAAGGTCAGGCAGGAACAGGTTGTGCAGGGCGGTCAAGCTGACCACGAAGTCGAAGGAGCGGTCGGGCCAGGGCAGGTCGGAGGCCGTGCCCTGGACCAGATGGGGCCGCACCTCCTCCTTGGCATGGGCGATGGCGTAGCCGGAAATGTCGAGGCCTGCGATTTCGAGCCCCGGCACCGCCTGGGCGAGTTCGTAGAGAAGGAATCCCTTGCCGCAACCCACATCCAGCACCCGGTCTCCCGCCTTCAGTCCGTAATGGGCCGCCATGCGGTCGGCCACTGGGCGCCAACGGCCGTCGTAACGGTAGCCCCCGTAGCCCAGATGCCGGGGCCCGTCCCAGTATTCCTCGCCGAAGCGGCCGGCCAGGGCGGCGCATTCCGCCTTGTCGTGGGCGGTCACCCGGCCGATGTAGTCGCGCGCCGTCCGCCGGTGCAGGTCCTGGACGAAATCGAGGTAGGGCATGGCGATCTCCTTGATCCGGGCCGATGGTAGCAGACATGCGGCTTGAGGTCAGGGGGCGGCTGTGCCAAAGCTTGGGCATGGCACGGATTCTTCTGCTGGGGCATACGGGCAAGATGGGAACGGCGCTGGACCGCGAACTGGCGGCCGGCCACGAGGTCATGGGACGTGCCTCCGGCGACTTCGACGCCGCCGATTTCGCCGCCGTGACCCGCCTGATCGCGGAGACGAAGCCCGAAGCGGTCGTCAACACCATCGCCCAGGTTCGTCTCGACGACTGCGAACGGGCCCCGTCCGAAGCCTTCCGGATCAATACCCTGTTCCCGCAACATCTCGCCCGCCTGGGGGCGAGCCGGGGTTTCCGCCTGATCCATTTCAGCACCGATTCGGTATTCAGCGGCGCCAAGGGCGACTTCCTCACGGAGGACGACCTCCCCGATCCGGTCAGCACCTACGGCTTCACCAAGTACATGTCCGAGGTCGTGGTGCGCGAAGCCCTGGAAGCCCACTATATTTTCCGCCTGCCGGTGCTGTTCGGCGGCGGCGGCCGGCGCACCCAGTTCCTGGAACGCATGCTGGACCGGGTCCGGGCGGGGGAACGCCGGCTCAAGGTGGTGACCGACATGATCGGGACGCCGGCCTACGCCAAGGACGTAGCCGCGACGGTTAGCAGGGTGCTGGACGAGCGGCGGCCCTACGGACTTTATCACTTGGCCAACACCGGCCAGGCCTCCCTCTACGAACTGACCGTCGAAGCCTTGCGGATGCTGGGGTTGGAGGCGGATGTGGAAAAGGCGACGCTCGCCGACTTTCCCGCCCCGGCCCGGCGCAGCACGACGACTCCGCTCCGCATGACCAAGCTCCCGCCGCTGCGCCCCTGGCGGGAGGCCCTGGCCGAATACTGCGCGACCGAGGAAGCCCCCGGCGCCCTCAGCAGACGTTCTTGAGATCGATTTCCAGGATGCCTTCGGCGCCCGCCGCGCGCAGACGGGGAATGAGATCGCGCACGCTGCGCCGTTCGACCACGGTTTCCACCGCCACCCAGGCCGGGTCGGTGAGGTGCGAGATCGTCGGGGCGTGCAGGCTGGGCAGTAGCTTGGAAACGTCGTCCAGCTTCGCCGTCGGCGCGTTGAGCTTCAGCAGAACCCGATGGCGGGCGGCCAGCGCGCTTTGCAGCATCAAGGCGATCTGGTCGATCTTGGCCTTCTTGAAGGGGTCCTTCAGGGCCTCCTTGTTGGCGACCAGCACCGTATGGGTGTGCAGCAGGTCGCAGACGATGCGCAGGCCGTGGGCCTTGATGGTGCTGCCGGTTTCCGTGATCTCCACCGCCGCGTCGGCCAGGCCCTCGACCACCTTGGCCTCGGTGGCGCCCCAGGAGAACTCGACCTTGGCCTCGACGCCCCGTTCCGCCAGGTAGCGGCGGGTGAAGCCCAGAAGCTCGGTGGCCACCGTCTTGCCCTGCAGGTCCTCGACCTTCTGGATCGGCGAGTCGCGGTCGACCACCAGCACCCAGCGGCAGGGCTGGTCGGACGCCTTGGAATAGACCAAGTCGGCCACCACCTCGACGTCGGCCTGGGTCTCCATCACCCAGTCGATGCCGGTCAGTCCGGCGTCCAGGGTGCCGCCTGCCACGTAAGAGCCCATTTCCTGGGACCGCACCAGGGCGCAGGCGATCTCGGGATCGTCGATGGTGGGAAAATAGTTGCGCGAGCGCGACCGGATATCCCAGCCTGCCTGCGCGAACAGACTGACCGTGGCTTCTTCCAGGCTGCCCTTGGGGATGCCCAGCCGCAGTTGCTTGTCGCCCATCGTTCCGCTCCCACTGGAAAACGACGGGGGGCGCCGGAAGCGCCCCCCGGATTGCAGTTCCGTCCGCGACTTAGTCGGCCAGCGTCCAGTCGCCCTTGCGGATTTCAAGCATCCGGAAGGAGGAAAGATCAAGCCCCATGTGGTCGGTGGGGCTCATGTTGACGATGCCGCCGGTGCCGATATAGCCGGAGGTCTTCTCGATCTCGTCGCGCACCTTGGCCTTGTCGGTTCCGCCCGCCCGCGCCATGGCGGCCAGCGCCATGTTCAATCCGTCGAAGGCATGGCCGCCGAAGGTGGAAACCTCGGCCTTGAAGCGGCCCTCGAACTCGGTCTTGAACTTCATGGCGACCAGCTTCTGCGGATCGTTGCCGGCCAGCTTGTCGGCCACCAGCACCGCGGCGGCGGGCAGGCGGATGCCTTCCGCCGCATCGCCGGCCAGTTCGATGTACTTCTTCGAGGCTACGCCGTGCGACTGATAGACCGGCAAGGCGATGCCGAGCTGCTTGATGTTCTTGGTCACGATGGCCGGCCCCTGGCCGAAGTCGGCGTTGAGAATCGCCTGCACGCCCGCCGTGCCCTTGATCTTGGTGAGCTGCGGCGTCATGTCGGTGTCCTTGGGGCCGTAGGTCTCCTTGGCCACCAGATCGATGCCGTAGGCGGGCGCCAGCTTCTCGCATTCGCCATGCATGGACTTGCCGAAGCCGCCGGTGCCCGAGATCAGGGCCACCTTGGACAGGCCGCGCTTCTGCATGTCGACGAAGATCTTGGCGCAGGCCATCTTGTCGGTGTGCGGGGTCTTGAAGACCCACTTCTTCACCGGTTCGACGATGGGCACGCCGCCGGCCAGCGAGATGAAGGGAACGCCCGCCTCCTCGGCCAGCGGAATCACCGCCATGGTCTCGCCGGTGGTCGAGCCGCCGACGATCACGTCGACCTTGTCGCTGTCGATCAGGCGCTTGGCGGCCGTCTTGGCCTTTTCCGCGTCGCCCGCCGTGTCGTAGTGGACCAGTTCCACCTTGCGGCCCAGCACGCCGCCCTTGTTGATCTCCTCCAGCATCATCTGCAGGGTCTTCAGTTCCGGATCGCCCAGGAAGGACGCCGGGCCGGTGACCGAGAGAAAGGCGCCGATCTTGATCGGCTCCTTGGCCGAGGCCATGCCGGTGAAGGCCAGTAGCGCAGCCGCGGCTACCGCGCCACGCTTGAAGATAGAACGAGTCATGGGTATCCCCCTATGTCAGCCTGTGCCTGTCGAATTCCCCGCCCGAAAGGGCCGTTAGATAAAACGGGATTACGCCGGCCGGGTCAACGGGGAGGATTCACCCCAGCCCCGGCGTCGGGAACATCGGAACGTCGTCGGCGGTTCCGCCGGCCGGCAAGTGGCAGGTTACCGTGGTCCCCTTGCCGGGGACGGAGCGGATTTCAACCCGGCCCCCATGCAACTCCACGAACTGCTTGACGATCGACAGGCCCAGGCCTGCCCCGGCCGGTTCGGCATCCACCGGCGGCGCCGCGCGCTCGAAGCTGCCGAACACCCGGTCCAGGTCGGCCTGAGGAATGCCGACTCCGGTGTCGGCCACCAGGATCGCCACCTCGGTATCGCCGCGCCGGGCCGCCAACAGAACCGTCCCGCGGGCCGGGGTGAACTTGAGCGCGTTGCCCAGCAGGCCGAAGAAGACTTGGCGCAAGCGCCTTTCGTCGGCGACGATCCAGCCGATGTCCGCCGGGCAGTCGAATTCCAGCTTCAGGTTCTGGCGCTTGGCCCGTTCTCGGACCAGGCCCAGGACGCCGATCAGCATGGCGTGCAGGTCCACCGTGTCCAATTCCAGGCGCAACAGGCCGGCTTCGATGGATGCCAGGTCCAGGATGTCGCTGACCACCCGCATCAGGCCCTGGGAGGCATCCAGGATGCCCTGGCTGTATTCGAGTTGCCGGCGATTGAGCTTGCCGAAATATTCCTGGGTCAAGGTCTCGGCGAAGCCGACGATGGTGGTCATCGGCGTCCGGATTTCGTGGCTGACGTTGGCGATGAAGGCCGATTTCAGGCGGTTGGCCTCGTCCAACGCGGTGGCACGTTCGCGTAGTGCCATTTCCACCTGGGCGCTGTCGGTGGCGTCCAGGTAGCTGAGCAGCACGGCACCGTCGGGCAGCGGCACATTGGCGAAATCGAGGATGCTGCCGTCGCCGCGTACCAAGCGGCCACGATGCGGCTCGCGACCGGCGATGCGGGCGACCACGCGGGCACGGTGCTGTTCCCAGGCGCCGGCCACCTGAACGAAGGGCCGGGTCCGCTCGACGAAATCGGAAACGTGGGCCCCCGGAGCCAAGTCCTCGGGCGCCAGGTGCCAGATGCGGCGGAAGGCCGGATTGGTCAGGCGTAGCCGGCCGTCGCCGCCGAAGACGGCGATGCCTTCGTGCAGATTGTCCAGGGTCTCGCGCCGCACCGCTTCCAGGGTATGCAGGTCCCGTTGCAGGGCGAGACGTTCGGAGACGTCGTCGCAGGCCATAATCAGGCCACCGGCGTCGCGGGGCGTGAAGGAAACGCGCACCGTGCGCCCGTCGGGCAGATGCCACGGGCCGCTGATCGCTTCCGGCTTGCCGAACCGTTCCAGCAGGCCTTCCTTGAAGGCCTTGAAGTCGGCCGGCTCGGGCAGCCGGCGGCGCTCGCGCGCCTCGTCGAGAATTTCACCCAGGCCGGGCCGGCCCGTCAGACGCTCCGGGTCCAGGCCCCAGAGGCGGGTGTAGGCCCCGTTGGCCCGGATCAGCCGAGTGTCGGGGGCGAAGATGGCGACCGCGGTTTCCAGGCCCTCCAGGATATCCTCCGGCAGGCCCGGAGGAGGAGGGGGCGGCGGCGGTGCCGGGCGTTCCCGGGCGAAGCCCGCGGTCCCGACCCAACCGCGCACCGGGGTTTCGGTCACGTCGAGCACCATGGCCTCGCCGCCCGAGCCGATACGCCTCGGCTCGACCTGCGCCGTGCCGCCATCGCGGGCCCGCGCCGCCAGATCGCCGCCGGTCAGGTCGGCAACCAGGTCCGGCTGGCAGGCGCGGTTGGTGAAAGCGACATCCAGGCTCCCGTCGCGTAGCCAGATGGGAATCGGCAAGGCGTCCAGCAGAGTCTGGAAGCTGTCGTAGGCGGCGGCCAGGGCATCGGGCGGGGCGGCCGGGGCGGCCGGCGCCGCCGTTGCCGCAGGA